>CANPXA010000021.1 GCA_947585525.1 uncultured Akkermansia sp.
GAATACGAGTGACGGGGACTCAGGTGATGCACACGGTGCGCGCTCGCGTGCGTACATCGCTCCTTGACTTTCCGGCGATGACGCGGTAAACTCCCGGGCGTATGAAGACGCAGGAACCTTACCGCGTGGCGGACATCAATTTGAAGGACTGGGGACGAAAGGAGATCAGTGTGTCGGAGCACGAGATGCCGGGACTGATGGCATGCCGTGAGAAGTACGGGGCGAAGAAACCACTGGCGGGGGTGCGTATCACGGGCTCGTTGCACATGACGATCCAGACAGCTGTGCTCATTGAGACGCTCGTCGAACTTGGGGCGGATGTGCGCTGGGCGAGCTGCAATATATTTTCCACGCAGGATCACGCTGCCGCGGCTATAGCGGCGAAGGGGGTTCCTGTGTTTGCTTGGAAGGGAGAGACTCCGGAGGAGTATTGGGAGTGTACTTGGAGAGCTTTGAGCCACAGGGACGGACTGGGTCCCCAGTTGATTGTGGATGATGGAGGAGATGCGACGTTGCTGCTGCACCGCGGTTACGAGATGGAGGAGGGAGACGGTTGGGTTCACTCCCCATCAGTGAGTCGGGAGGAGGAAATCATCAAGGCCCTGCTGAGACGCATCGCCGAGGAGCAACCGGGTGTTTTCCATCGCTGGATACCGGAGGTGGTCGGTGTCTCTGAAGAGACGACCACGGGGGTGCACCGCCTCTACCGCATGGAAAAAGAAGGGCGTTTGCTCTTCCCGGCAATCAATGTGAACGATTCGGTCACCAAGAGCAAATTTGATAATCTGTACGGTTGTCGTGAGAGCCTGACGGACGGCATCAAACGAGCGACGGACGTGATGGTTGCCGGGAAAGTAGCGGTCATCTGCGGGTACGGCGACGTGGGGAAGGGCTGTGCCCAGGCTCTGCGAGGGCTCGGTGCGCAGGTGATCGTTACGGAGATAGACCCCATCTGTGCGCTGCAGGCGGCGATGGAGGGCTACCGCGTGCTCACTGTGGAGGACACCTTGGGCAGCGGTGATATCTACGTAACCACGACAGGCAACTGCGACATCATCACACTGGAACACATGGAGCGGATGAAGGATCAGGCGATCGTGTGCAACATCGGACACTTCGATGATGAAATCCAGGTGGCGCGCCTGCAGGGCGCGTCCGGAGTGCGGCGCACGAACATCAAGCCTCAGGTGGATTGCTACACCTTCCCGGACGGACACTCCATTTTCCTGCTGGCGGAGGGGCGGCTCGTGAACCTCGGATGCGCCACGGGTCACGCTTCTTTCGTGATGAGCAACAGCTTCACCAATCAGGTGCTCGCTCAGATTTCACTCTGGGAGGAACGAGGCGAGCACGGTGCGCCCGCAGTACGAGTGCTTCCCAAGGTGTTGGATGAGGAGGTGGCACGGTTGCACCTCGGCAAACTCGGTGTGCACCTCACGACTCTCACCGAAAGGCAGGCTGACTACATGGGGGTGCCGGTGGAAGGTCCGTACAAGAGTGACGCGTACCGGTACTGATCAGAATCATGGAATACAAGGAGGCTTTAGATTGGCTGTATGGCGTGCAGATGTTCGGGGTAAAGCTCGGACTGTCCGGCATCTCACGTTTGCTGGAAGAACTCGGGGTGAGTCGCCCCCGCGCACGCGTCATCCATGTTGCGGGAACAAATGGTAAAGGATCGGTTTGCGCCTTCGCCGAGTCGGTAGCTCGTGCCGCGGGATACAGCACGGGACTCTTTACCTCTCCCCATCTCGTGCGCTTCAACGAGCGTATCCGAGTTGACGGAACAGAGATAGCTGACGCCGACGTAGCAAGGCTCATCACCCGCGTGCGTGGGCACATTGAGCATTGGCAGCCGCAACCCACCTTTTTCGAGCTTACGTTGGCGATTGCCATGCTCTACTTTGCGGAGCGGAAAGTGGATTTCATCATTTTGGAGACAGGGATGGGCGGACGATTGGATGCCACCAACGCCGTTCCGAAGGATGTGGCTGTCATCACTCCCATCGGTATGGATCACACGCAGTACCTGGGCAAGACTCTTCACGAGATAGCGAAGGAAAAAGCTGCCATCATCGCCTGGCACCGTCCCGCTGTAAGCGCCGTCCAGGAGCCGGAGGCCGTGCGGGTTATCCATGAGGTGGCGCAGGAGAACGACACGGAATGTCGCATCGTAAACGAAAAGTGCGAGTTGCCGCTCGGGCTTGCCGGGGAGCACCAGAAGCAGAACGCCGCGCTTGCGCTGGAGGCCTTGCGTCTGGCTATGCCACATTTCCTCTGCTCCGAGGAGCAGCTGCGCCACGGGTTGGCTAAGACTCGCTGGCCCGGGAGATTCGACGAGGTATCTCCCGGTATCATCCTCGATGGCGCACATAACCCGCACGCCGTGGCTGCTCTCGTTCGCACATGGAGGGAGACCCACGGCGAGGAGAAGCCTGTCTGTCTTTTCGCCGGAGCGGCTGACAAGGATTTGCATGGGGTGTTGAACCTTCTCTCGCCGATCGTGAGGGAGTGGATTCTGCCGCCCGTGCAATCTCCACGCATCCTCTCGGCGCCGGAGCTCGCAAAGATCGTGGGTGCTCATTCGCCTGCGCCCATCAGTCTGCCTCCGACGCTCGAGGAGGCTCTGCAGCGGGAAGAGCGACCTCTGCTCGTGTGCGGTTCTTTTTTCCTACTCGGCGAGGTTCTGTCCATTTTGCGCGGAGCCTCTGATTATCGCGTGACGGCGCAGTGAGATTGCCAATTGAAGCCGTCATCATGATGAGCGTTGGTCGTCACGCTTTTTGTACGAAGTGAGGCGTGTTTTCTTTTTACCGGGCAGGAAAAATTCAGGGTGCCGTTCGACCCATGTCCGGTAGAGATCCGGGCGATTTTCGCGCGTGCGGCGCACAGCCTGTTCGAGCTTCCATTCTTCAATTGCTCGGTGATTGCCGGAGAGGAAAACTTCCGGAACGGATAAATCGCGAAACACATTCGGCTTCGTGTAGGCAGGCGCCTCCAACAATCCATCAGAGAAGGATTCTTCTTCGCTGCTTCGTTCGTCGCCGAGAACATCGGGGATCAGGCGGGCTACGGCATCAATCACAACCACCGCTGCGATGGCGCCATTGGTGAGAATGTAGTCGCCGATAGAGAGTTCCACGTCCACGAGTTGCTCGACAACACGGTGATCCACTCCCTCATAATGACCGCAGATGATGATGTAGTGCGCGGAACCTCCCGGTTCCATGCACGGGGCTGCCAATTCCCGCGCCATCGCTTGGGAAAAGACGCGTCCTTGCGGTGTCATGAGGATGACCTTTGTATCCTCGCGGCGTAGCTCTTCTACCGCTTCGAAGATCGGTTCGCACTTCATGAGCATACCTTGACCACCGCCACAGAGGTAATCATCCGTGCGGTGGTGCTTGTCGTGGGTCCAATCTCGCAGTTGGTGGGCGCGCACAGAAATAATACCGTCGTTAGCCGCGCGTCCGAGGATGCTCCGAGAGAGGGGCTCGGTGACCATCTCCGGGAAGAGAGTGAGGACGTCGATTTCCAGCATGGCAGACGAGGAAAGAGAGGGGAAGAAATCACGCGTTGGCGTTGTGGCGCAGCATACCTTCGATATAGGCGTCAATGTTGCCGTCCATCACGTCCTGAATGTTACCGGATTCCACCCCGGTGCGCAGATCTTTCACCATTTGGTACGGTTGGAAGACGTAAGAGCGTATTTGATTGCCCCATGCGATGTCTCCCTTCTCCGAATATTGACGGTCGGCCTCGGCGCGTTTGCGGTCCTCTTCCAGTTGAATGAGGCGCGCCTTGAGCATACGCATGGCTTCCTCTCGGTTGCGTAGCTGGGAACGCTGGGTCTGGCAAGCTACGATGATGCCAGTTGGGAGGTGAGTGAGGCGCACAGCCGTCTCTACTTTGTTGACGTTTTGACCGCCCTTGCCGCCGGAGCGGTAGGTGTCCATCTTGACATCGGCATCCTTCACCTCGATTTCAACGTCATCTGAAATATCCGGAGTGGCATCCAGCGAACAGAATGAAGTATGGCGCTTGCCTGCAGCGTCAAAAGGACTCATGCGGACGAGTCGGTGGATACCCCGCTCGTTCTTGAGATAACCATAAGCGTATTCACCCGCTATCTTGACAGTGACGGAGCGCAGACCCGCTTCATCTCCATCGGTGCTTTCCATGATTTCAGCCGAGAAGCCATGGCGTTCACAGTAACGCAGGTACATACGCAAAAGCATGCTCGCCCAGTCGCAGGCCTCTGTGCCGCCGGCTCCCGCGTGGATGGTGATGTAGCAACCGGCGTTGTCGTGCGGACCGTTGAGCAAAGTAATGAGTTCAAATTCTTCCAGCTGCTTCAGCCAAGTGTCGTACTCCGCCTGAGCCTCCTGAGCCATTTCCGGTTCCTCGCGCGCGAGTTCCACGGCTACCTCGACGTCCTCCAGGGATTTCTCGATAGAACGAAATTGTTCAAGGCGGCGCTTAAGTGGGTTGACCTTGTCCATGAGTTCTCGGGCAGCTTGTTGGTCATCCCAGAAGTCCGGTGCGCTCATACGGCGCTCCATCTCGGCTACTTCTTGTTCCAAGTGGTCGAGGTCAAAGATAGCTCCCGAGCTCGGAAAGACGGCTGCGCATGGCCGCTGTGTCGAGCGCCGAGAGATCGATATGGGAAGCAGGTGTTTCCATAAGTCGCGCGGCAGTATATCAGGGGAGACTCGGGCTGTCAAGCGCAGGGCAAACGCATTTGAGAGAAGCCCATCAACGGAGAAATGATCTTTTTGACTGATATCACAGTTGGTACGCATCATAAATTTTGACAACCAGCGGTCATCATGATGACGCCTTTGAAGAACCCTCCTGCGTACGTTGATGTTTCAAAAAAATCTGGGCAACGCGCACATTATTAATAAATCATACATCGTAAATCGTAAATCGTACATGGCAACCGCATTTCCTAATGCGGTTGCCATGCGGTTTGCGCTTGACACGGCACAGGGGATGAGGCTAAATGAGACGAGTGAGAAAACGGTTGTTCAGTCTCCTTTTGTCGGTATTGCTGTGTGCATGCGAGAGTGAGCGCACGGTTTATGATGAGTACGGCAATGTGGTGGATGAGGCGAAGCAGAGCACGGGTGGCGAACGTGATTTCTCTGAGTACATGGAGGAAAAGTTTGATTCTTCGTTCACAGAAAAGAAAAACGCTCAAGGAGTCCCTCAAACTGTTTCAAATCGGGTCAGTCCCTATCAATCCGATCTCGATGCTTCGAAGCGCCTCGACAAAAGCTACATGACCAAGGAGTTTTCAGGAACCTCAAAAAGTTCGATGCAGGATATGAAATTCTCCGGCTCGGGGCAGGCATTCGATGCAAAAAAAGCGTACCCTGGGGCGATGGGAGCCCAAATTGACAAAGATTTGCATCCTGACTTCGCCGGCGCTGACAAAGGGGTTTACGGGGCTGATGACCTTTCCCCCGATGCGGGAAAGCGTTCCGTCATGCAGGGCGAACAAAGCACCATGGGTGGTGAGTTCCCGACATCGCCAAGTTTCTATTCGCGCGACACAAAAAGTGGGTACGTTGAGTCCCGCATGAGCAACACGCCTCCCCCTCCCGTGTACTCCCGCGATGAATATTCCCGCAAGACCATCCGGGACACGCGCACCATGCTCGGTCGCGACGACGAAGAGGAATCTTCGCGCTAGGACAACGCGTCCTCCATCAAACTCTCTCCGGACACTTTCTTTCTCCTTACACACTTCCGTATCCGAAAATTCCGCTGCGCATCCGCTCCACTAGATTGCGCCAACGGCGCGGAATTTTCCAAATCGTAATTCGTAATTCGTAATTCGTAAATAGGCACCGTCAAGTGCTCCCGTCCATCGTCCAGCCCCTCCTACCACTGTCACCCCATGCTCCCTTCTTCCACCTTCGCTCTCGCTCTGCCTCGCCGCGCGCAAGCGCGCTAAAATTTCCATCGTACATCGTCCATCGTACATCGTCCATCATCAACGACTTATGTTGCATCACTTACCGATGACCGACTGTTGGAAGCGCGTTTTTCTTGGGACACGCGTGCGTACATCGTCCATGAGCGAAGCAGTCGCTGGGGGTGCCTCCATGATGTTGTCTGCTCAAAAATGAATCTTAGTTTATAAAAGCAGCAAATTTGCTTATTTTCTAAAATAAGTGGTTCATTCCATGAGGCTGGTTGGATTGAGCAGGAAGTCTTTTATAGAGAGGATAAGGACCCCTGCATCATCGTAGTGTGGGGAGGAAGCACTCGCGGAGATGAGAATTTTTTTGAAAGAGTCGCGAATGGCGAGGAGAGACCGTTCTTCCTGTTCGCGTTTTTCGCGTGTGGGAATGGCTGCGGCGGATTGGATGTAGTACCGTTTGCTGCCCAGGTTGACCACAAAATCAACATCTGTTCTTTTGCGGACGTAATCGCCGCGTCCGTCCTTTTCGAGAATATCCAGACTACCGACGTCCACTTGGTAACCGCGCATCAACAGTTCGTTGTAAATGATGTTTTCCATAGCATGCCCCTCCTCGATTTGTCGGAAGTTGAGGCGGGCATTGCGAAGACCGATATCGGTAAAGTAGTACTTGGACGGTGTATTGATGTAGCGATTTCCTTTGATATCAAAACGCATGGCTCGATGAATGATGAAAGCGTTCTGAAGGTAGTTCAGGTAGAGGGCGATGGTGGGTTCTGAGATGTTGATTTTTTTCAGGCTTCGGAAAGAGTTGGCCAGCTTGTGCGGATTGAGCAAGCAGCCGATATCAGATGCGGTGATGTTAAGCAGCTCGTTAAGTTCTTCATTGTTTTTGATGCGGTTGCGCTCAAGAATGTCCTTTATGTAAGTCTCCTGAAAAAGTTTGTTCAGGTACTCGATCTTATCACTCTCTTTCTCGTAGGCGAAGAGTTGGGGCATACCGCCGTATAAGCGGTACTCCTCCCATGCGTCTGACCACTCGCCTCCGCGTGCCGCATAAAATTCAGAAAAACTCAAGGGAAATACACGAACCTCATCTCCTCTTCCGCGGAATTCCGTTACAACATCCGTCGATAAAAAACGCGAATTGCTCCCCGTTACGTAAACATCGAGATTATCAAGGCGCAGCAGACCGTTCAGCACACTCTCAAAATCCTCCATCATCTGCACCTCGTCCAGCAGCAGATAGTGCATCTTCTTCCCGCGTACCCGTGTCTTGATGTAATCGTAGAATACTGTCGGATTTCTGTATTTTGCTCCCTTCAGCTCATCCAATGCTACTGTGATGATATGCGACGGCTCGACCCCCATTTTCTCCAGTTCCCGGCGAAAAAGATTGTAAAGCAAATAAGACTTTCCGCTCCGGCGTATGCCGCTCACGATCTTGATCATCCCGTTGTGCATCCGATCGACAAGCTTCTCCACGTAGTGATCACGGGCTATCCGTTTACTTCTCTTGTCGCGTATCTGCTTCATTGCATCCAGACTACATTCTTCCCTCTCCCGTTTCAAGCCTTATTTTATATTTTTGTCAATTTTTCAAAAAATATAAAATCATTATGGAATTCTTACCACCTCAGCTAAAGCTCCGCATTTCCCGACGCCTCCGGCGCGCTAGCATCCAAATCGTAAATCGTAAATGGGTAAACCCGGGCTTGCCAAGCATGGGGTTCGTATGGTAGGATGAAAAGCATGATATGCGGTCATTATCCGTACGGCAAGGGATTCCCGATCATCAGCGTACAAACGCGGTTGGGTCATTTAGATTTTTCTCTTTATGGAGGACAGATTTTGAGCTGGAGTCCGACGGGTGACAGGTCGGTCATCTTCATGGGAGAAAAAGCAAAATTCAAGAAGGGACAGGCGATACGCGGGGGAATACCGATTTGCTGGCCCTGGTTTGGAAAGGGTGCGGACGGAAAGCAAGTGCCCTCCCATGGGGTGGCTCGGATTTCGGAATGGACTCTTGAGCCGTTTGAAGAGCACGAAGACGGAAGCGCCACCCTGTGCTTTTCTCTCGACCCGGAAGATAAGAAACTACCGCGGGCAATTTACCTCATTGAGATGGGGAAGGATGAGCTCAAGCTCGTGCTGCAGACAGTTCACCGGGAGGATGGAGAGAGCATGCCGCTTTCCGGGGCGCTGCATACGTACTTTATGGTGAGTGATTACAGGAATGTAGCGGTCACAGGGCTGGAGGAGGTGCCTTTTCGGGAGTATGCGGAGGATGCCGTGCCGCATTCGGAGGACCCGCTTATACCTCTGGGGCATATCGACCGCACGTATGGTCCGGTTCCGGAGGAAAGCGTGGTATGCATTCATGATCCTCGCTGGAGACGTACACTGGAGATTGAGCGTATCCGGGCGAATTCATGCGTGGTGTGGCACCCCGGGTTGGAAGCGGCGGGAAAGATGGAGGACTTGGGCAGGGCAGAAGCAAAGAATATGCTTGCGCTGGAAGTGGCTCTCTTGCCGGAGGAAAATTTCATGCTGCACGCAGGATCGACTCATTGCATGGGCATGAAGATTCGTGTGGTTCGCGTTTGATGGATTCTCCGGACAATGAAAATTGACGCCACCACTTCGCAAGAACAGCTTGACCAATTGTACGCCGTTGCGACGCAGCGTGAGATGTTGCGCAGCACGCCGCTCAACCTCCCGCAATTTTTACGTTACACGATCCTTTTTCTCCTGTTTCCGGGGATGGTTCTCGGGTATTGGTTGGGTCTTGGAATCACATTGGTCTTCTGCTTGACGCTGACGGTGATGCTCGCAACGGGGCACCAAGAGTTAGCCGTCGGAGCCATTGTCGGTTGGTTCAGTTGCGGCGCCGCCGTCGTACTCTGGGTTACTGTGTTGACTGTGCGTGCGGCGTGGCGCACGAGACGGCAACGTCGCACGGCTCGTAAGGCCGGGACGGCGGAGTGTGTGCGCCCGAGCAGGGAGGGACATGAGACGCTGCGATGGAGACGCTGCGGAGAGATTCCCTTGTGGGAGGCGGAGCTGGAGGTGCAGGTAGCCGTCGGAGGAATTGCGGCGGTGATGGTGGAATTGCAGGGGTGCGGGAAGGGGAGATTGCTTACCCCGGAGAAAGTGGGCGTATGCTGTGTGCACACCGAGGTGCAGGAGGACGCCCTGCGTTCCCTTTTGCTCTACCGTCTGCAAGCCGGCTCTCACAAACTCAAGTTGCTCTATTCTTCCCGGAAATCCCTTCCCAAAAAGAGCGTAGCGCATCTCCTTTGCCTGCCGTCAACCGAGCATCCCGGGGAAACAAAAAGCCCACACCGTAGGTAGGCACGCAGGGCAAACGCATTAGAAAATGCGGTTGCCTATTTACGATGTACGAATTACAAGGCGCCCGACGGCCCCGTGTAGGGTGCCCGCATGGCGGGCAGTAAGGGAGATTGGACAAAAGCATAGCTTTTGCCCCTTGGGGTGAGGAGGCAATGTGGTGCCGACGAGTCAAATTACGATTTATTGATAACGTGCGCATTGCGCAAATTTTTTTGATTGTTAAAGGATACAGAGTCCTCTTGCGAGCCATCATCATGATGGCTGCTGATTATCACGATTTTTGATATGCATCAACGATGATATCAATCAATAAGAGCATTCTCTCCGTTGATGCACTTCTTTCAAATGCGTTTGCCCCGGCTCGGCATGGCAGTTTGCTCCGGTTATCAATAACGGATGCGGTAATTGCCCGGTTCCCGTGGCGTCTCCGGCTCGCGATCACAGGGAGGAAGCATGCTGTTGAGGTGGTGTCTCTGAATGGTCTTCTTGAGACCTTCGTCATTTCTCTCAGTGATCTCCTGAGCTTCTTTGATGGCCTTACTGCGATCTTCTTCAGCCTTGGCTTTGGCTTTCTCGTGCAGGTCGAGGCTGGCTTTTTGACGCTCCGTCGCCACTTCCTTCAGAGCTTCATCGGAAACATCCTTGGTGCTGACGGAAGGAGCCGCCCACGCGGAGCAGCACGCAAATGCAGCGAACAGAGCAAACAGTGAAAGGCGCGTTTTCATAGGTATATAGTACGCAGTATAGAAAACAAGAAGAGGATGTCAAGAAATAAATTCCTCAACGATGCAGAAAAATAGGCGAAAGCGTTGTTTCAGGAGCGACGGAGTCGGAGCTGACCGCACGCAGCATTGATGTCGTGTCCCTTTTCGTAGCGCATGGTGACGGGGATCTTTTGGGAAATGAGGTGTTGGCAGAAATCCCGGCAATGTTTCTCGGAGGGTCGGCTCCAGGGGAGTCCCTCCACGGTGTTGTAGGGGATGAGGTTGACCTTGGCGTTGAGCCGGCGTGCGATGGCAGAGAGGAGATCTGCTTGGGAGAGCGAGTCGTTCATTCCGGAGATGAGAATGTACTCCAGGGTGATGATGTGTTTGGAGTGAGCGCACCAGTCCTCCAGGGCGGGCAGAAGTTGCTCAAGAGACCATTTGCGGTTTACGGGCATGATCTGCGAACGAATCTCATCGGAGGCTCCGTGCAGGGAGACGGCAAGGCGCACCGGTATGCCGCATTCTCCCAGCAATTTCAGCCCGGGCACGTGACCGGAGGTGGAGATGGTGATGTGGCGTGCGCCGAGACCGAGCAAGGCCGGATCCGTGATGAGTCGCAGGGCAGGGATGAGGTTCGTTGTGTTGGAGAGGGGTTCCCCCATGCCCATAAAGACGAGGTTATCCACACGCTCGCCTGTTATCTTCTCAGCGGCAAAGATCTGGCCGATCATTTCGGCAGAGGAGAGGTTGCGGCGGAACCCGAGCAGACCACTGGCGCAGAAACGGCAGCCGAACGCGCAACCCACCTGGGATGAGATGCACAGCGTGATGCGCTCGCTGTGTGCCCCTCCCCGTCCGATGGCTGCCGGGATGATGACGGATTCGATAAGCTCTCCATCCGCTGCCAATCGGGACAGGAACTTACGCGTTTCGCTGCCGGATTGACTGAGATGCACCTCCTGCACCTCGAGCGGATGCAGGGAGAAATGACTTGCCAAGATGCTTCGCAGAGCCGGCGGAAGGTTAGTCATTTGCTCAAAGTCGGTGACGCGTTTTTTCCAGACCCAGTCAAGGATCTGGGCGCGACGGTAGGAAGGGAAGTCTCCCAGTTCGCTGAGGCGAGCGGCGAGTTGCTCTTGCGTTAAACCAAGCAAGGAGGGTTTCTCTTCCATGGGGGCGAGAGTTGGTGGCAGAGGTGATCAGAGCAGGGTGTCGATGTAAGCTCTGAGGTCGAAGGGATGCAGGTCGTCGGCTCGTTCACCGCTGCCGACAAAGATGGGGGAAATCTTCAACTCGTCTTGGATGGCAACGGCGACACCTCCTTTGCCGGAGCCGTCCAACTTCGTTATGATGA
Source organism: uncultured Akkermansia sp. (assembly GCA_947585525.1). Classification (GTDB taxonomy): domain Bacteria; phylum Verrucomicrobiota; class Verrucomicrobiia; order Verrucomicrobiales; family Akkermansiaceae; genus Akkermansia. Next base: position 11,348 of record CANPXA010000021.1, read on the forward strand.
GACCATCCAGAGGGGTGGCTTTGTGGAACTCGCGCGCCTGGATGAGAGCGTTGCTTCCGGTTGTGGCGTCCACCACGAGGTAGCAGGCGTGTGGTGCGGCAGGATCTTGTTTGCCGATGGAACGTCGAATTTTCGTGAGCTCCTCCATGAGGTTGTGTCTGGTATGGAGGCGTCCCGCCGTGTCGCAGATGAGGTAGTGGAATCCTTTGTTCAGGGCAAGGGTGTGTGCTTCATAGCAGACGGAAGCCGGGTCTTGATTGGGCTGACCTTTGAAAAGAGGGATAGACAATTGGGATGCCCAGCGCTCCAGTTGCTCCACGGCTGCGGCGCGGAAGGTGTCCGCCGCGGCGAGAAGCACACGGTTCCCTCGCGCTTGCAGCAGGTGTGCCAGCTTGGCACAGGTGGTGGTCTTACCCGCGCCGTTTACACCGACGAGGAGAATGACGCAGGGCTTGTCCTCATGGGGAGAGGGCAGGGAGGGGAGCGGTTGCGGGAAAGCAGCGATCAGACCGTGCTTGATGAAATCCACAATCTCACATGCGTCCTGCTCGTCTTTTTCGCGTAGCTCCTCAAGCATGGGCAGCACTCGAGCGGCGCCGACATCGGACCCTATAAGATCCGCCTCCAGTCCATCCCAATCGATTTTTGGCTCGCCGAGGAGTTTGTCGATTAGTTTATTAAAAAAGTTAGCCATGGATTCAGTATCAGTGGGGTTGTTTTTCCTGTTCTGAGGGAGGTTCGCAGGGAATCTCGGGAAGTTCTCCTCCGTTCAAATTGCCCGCGGCCGTGGCGATGATGCCATGGACAAATGGCGCACTCTTGGAACCGGAAAATTCGTGCGCCAGGTTGGTAGCCTCAGAGACGACGATGCGGACGTCGAGTTTGCGGTACTTGAGTTCGTGCAGGGAGAGGTAGAGGATGGCTTTGTCCACGTTGTCAAGGCGGTTCGGCATATAATTGCGCAGAAGGTGCGAGAGGCTTTCCTCCCATTCATCGCGGTGAGAGTACACATCGACCGCGAGTTGCTGGGCTGCCGGGCGTAGTGCCGCCAGCTCGTGCGATTTCTGTACGAAGCCCAGCAATTCCGCTTCCTTGGTCTCCATCTTCTCCGGTTCTTTGAGGGGAGTGCACCCGGTGAGCATCCGCTGCAAGCGTCGCATCGCTCCGCAGAAGTTCTCCGCTTTCGCCCCGGGAAGCTCGCTTAGTCGTTCCTCCGTCTCATGAACCAGCACGAGGTAGTGCTCCGCACGTTGCAGGACAAGCCGGGAAGCCTCCAGCAGCGAGTCTGTGCCTTCCCTTCTCTTGTCGTTGATCGCATCCCGCAAGGTCGCCAGAGCCTCTTGCAAGGCTGTCGCACAATCAAGCAGGCGTTGCACGGTTCCCGCTCGTTGCAGGAGCGCTCCGTCCGTCTGTGCCTTTGCCAGCAAGGTTTCTCCGCGCGTTTTCAGGGTATCGGTAAGGTCTGCCGAAGCGCGGCAGACGTGGATAATTGCTTTCGCCTGAGCGAGGCGTACTTGGTCGATATCCTTAGCAAGGGCAAGGTCCCAGAAAATGTCGTAGTCAAAGTCCTGTGCAGATGCGCCTTGTTCGAGCATGGCGTAGATGAGCAAGAGGGCTGTCTTGCGAATTTTACTTTGGTGCAACATGGCGATTTTTGTTCAATAGGACGTGTGATCAACAGTGAGCCGCATCATCTCCACGGCGGCTCGGGCGGCTTCTCTCCCTCGGTTGAGCTGTTCTCCCAAGCAGCGCTCCTGTGCTTGTTCCTCATTCTGCAACAGAAGAACCTCGTGGATGACGGGTGTGAGGGAGCGACAGGCCGTATGCAGCAACTCTCTCGTGATAGCCTCTCCGATGAGATCCGCGTGGGCAGTGCTTCCCCGCAGAATGACGCCCAAGGCTATCACCGCGTCCGGAGTTTTTTCTCCCCTCGTCCCATGCAGCAGAAAGTTCACCATCATCGGTATCTCAAATGCACCCGGCACACGCACCACTTCTACGTTCACCCCACGCGTTATCTTTCTTATCTCGTCCCTGCAATTTTCCACCAAGGCATCGGCGTATTTCTCATTGTAGCGCGACGCCACAATCGCTATCTTTTCTCCATTCCCTTCGTACAGGGAAGTCCGGGATATCGTTTCCTTGGACATATCTCTTGTGTTTTTTCGTTGAGGAAGTCTCTCAGGAACCTCCATCGACACTGTAGCACCCCATGCCTGAATTGTCAAGACACGGGGCAAACGCGATGCGTTTGCCTATTTACGAATTACGAATTACGAATTACGATTTGGATGCTAGCGCGCCATCGGCGCGGGTTATGCAATGCGCAAGCATTGGTGGAGGGTAAAATCACAAGCAGTTGTTGTGAGAAAGCGTTCGGAATTATGCGATGCCATCTTACAGGCTTTGCAACATTGACGCTTCGGCACCCCACTGCCTCAGCGCCCTGCGGGCAAAATGCTCACGCATTTTGTCCAACCGCCCTTCCCGCTCGCCTCGCGTGCGCCCTACTCGGGACCGTCGGGCGTCTTGTCCATCGTAATTCGTAATTCGTAATTCGGCACCTCCGGTGCCCCCGTCCATCGTCCAGCCCCTTTCCTACCACTGTCACCCCATGCTCCCTCCTTCCACCTTCGCTCTCGCTCTGCCTCGCCGCGCGCAAGCGCGCTAAAATTTCCATCGTACATCGTCCATCGTACATCGTACATAACCAATGACTTGTGTTGCATCACCTACCGATGACCGCCTGTTGGAAGCGCGTTTTTCTTGGAACGGGTGTGGGGCGGGTGTGGGACGGATGTGTGGGGGAGATTTCATTTTAGACTGGAATTGGGGGGAGTTCTGTGGCATACTCGTGTGCGAAGGAAGAGAACCATGAGCGACGAGAAGGCTCCATCCCCGAAACGCATCCTGCTCAAATTGAGTGGGGAGGCTTTGCGCGCACCCGGCAGCCGGGACAATATATCGCCGGAAATCGTGGCGCGCATTGCGAGAGAGATTGCGGAGGCGCAGCGGATAGGGGGCTTGCAGATAGCCATTGTCGTGGGCGGCGGCAACATCTGGCGTGGCGCGAAGGCGAGTGTGCGTGGGATGGATCGACCGACAGCTGATTACGTGGGAATGCTGGCAACGGTGATGAATGCGTTATCCATCTGTTCTGCTATTCAGGAAGCTGGGGTGCCGTGCCATGTGATGAGCGCCATTGAGATGAAAAACGTGGCTGA
>CANPXA010000022.1 GCA_947585525.1 uncultured Akkermansia sp.
ATCGCTCTCTGGATGAATCGCTACCCTCGCGCCATCTTCGAGGGCAAATCCGCCTGGCATATGGCTCATTCCTTCCGTCACTATTTTACCCCTCTCTTCGCATGACCTCAACTCTTTCTGTCATATGTTGCATTTGTTCTTGCAATTCACACTGCAACGGCTTTCCCGTTGCAGGCTCGAAATGGCATTCCCTGATCAGGATTTTTGTCTTTTTTTACTCCACTGAACTGCCCTCTCCCTTCTTGCAGCAACAGCAGCATCCGCCTATCAGCGCGTACACTCCCGCAGCAAGCAAACCGCCCACAAGCGGAGCAGCAATGAAGACCCACACGTTGCTCAGAGCATCACCGCCGACCATGAGCGCCGGTCCGAGGCTGCGAGCCGGGTTCACGGATGTTCCGGTGAATGGTATGCCCAACAAATGCACCAGTGTGAGCGAGAGACCGATCACGATACCGGCTACGCTTCCGTAGTTCGGCTTGCTCGTCACGCCCAAAACCGCCAGCACAAACACGAAGGTCAGGATGCATTCTACCAGAAGCGAACAAGGTACGCATCCCTGATAGAGACCATTCGCACCCAGGCTGCTTCCCGGCTCAGCGAGACACATAAGTACCGCTGCCCCGGCAATGGCTCCCAAGCACTGAAAGACCACGTAGCCAATGAAGTCCTTCACGCTCATGCGTCCGCTCACCAGCATCCCGATGGATACTGCCGGGTTGACGTGGCAGCCGGATACATTGCCTATGGAATATGCCATAGCGACGATAACCAGACCGAACGCCAGTGCTGTTGCTATATACGACCCAATGTTGCTCATCGAGCAATGGGTCATCGCTGCCGTGCCACAGGCAAAGAGCACCAACACGAACGTGCCGATGAATTCTGCGATGTATTTCTTCAGACTGTTCATAATTATAGTTTTGTTGAAGAGAGGTCGTAACCCCTCTTCTCCGTACGATACCTGAAACCCAGGCAAATGTCAAGTCGCGGCAAATGGGCAAACGCATTTCTAATGCGTTTGCCCTGATGTGCGTCTTGCCATGGTGAAAGGATTGTGATAGAATGCGGGCGGGAAATAGGCTATGAGCGAGTTACAAGATAAACTGTTTGATGAGATATTGCAGGCGCGCCAGCGGGTGTACGCCGTGGGGGAGAAAACACCTCTGCAGCAGATCAATTTGCCTGGGATTGACGCCATCGTCTTTGCCAAACGAGAAGATTTGGGGCCGATCAAAGCGTACAAGTGGCGCGGCGCATACAACTGCATGGCTAAGCTGAGTCCGGAGCAACGAGCCGGCGGAGTTGTGGCCGCCAGCGCCGGCAACCACGGTCAGGGCGTGGCACTCGCTGCCTCCAAACTCGGTTGCAAGGCCTACATATTCATGCCTCGTTCTACCCCGCACGTGAAACAAAATGCCGTACGAGCCCACGGTGGTGACAACGTAGAAATTATCCTGACCGGCGACTCATACGATGCCGCCTCTGCCGCTGCCCACCGGTTTGCCGAAGAAAAAGGACTTACATTTGTGCACCCTTACGATGACCTTTCTACCATGGGAGGTCAGGGAACTCTCGCTGACGAAGTCGTTATGAGCGGACAGGGTCCGTTTGATCGTGTTTATCTTCAGATAGGTGGGGGAGGACTTGCCTCCGGCTGTGCTTGCTGGTTCAAGAAATTCTGGCCGGGATGCCGCTGCATCGGTGTCGAGGGCAATGACCAGGCTTCCATGAAGCTCGCCAAGCAAATGGGAAAGAGGTCAGAACTTTCCTATGTCGATGTGTTTTGCGACGGCACAGCCGTGCGTATCGCCGGAGAAAACACTTTCCAGCTCTGTCGAGAGTTGCTCGATGATTTCGTAACGGTCAGCAACGAAGAGGTTTGCCAGGCCATTCGCTCCCTCTGGGACAGCATACGCATTGCCCCGGAACCATCCGGAGCTATGGGGCTTGCCGCCTTCCTCCAGGACTGGGATCACGGACGTATTCGCCCCGGCGAAAAAATCCTCGTCATCATCTCCGGCGCCAACATGGATTTCTCGCAACTCGGAGTTATTGCTTCCCGTTCCGGAGTACGTGAGTCCAACCGCAAGCTGCGTTTCTTGCGCATACCCATGGAAACCAAGCGCGGACAGATTCTGCGTTACCTCGAATATATCCCGGAGGGGGTGCAGCTCATGGATGTGCAATACGGGCGGACCAACTCGGAGCTCCAGCATCCTGTCTTTGGAGTACTTGGTACACAGGAACAGTTCGACGAGATCAACGCAAGTCTCAAAAAATACGGTCTGGAAGCTCAAGATGTGACTCACGACGAGGACGTGGCGTTCCGCCTGATTTCCTATGACCGCGTGCATCTCAGTCACCCTGTTTTCTTCGTCATCGAATTTCCGGAGCGTCCCGGGGCCTTTCTTGAGTTCATGCGAGCTGTTGGAGAGTACGCCAATCTCTGTTACTTCAATTATCGCTACTCCGGCGAATCTGTGGGGCGCGCCCTGGTCGGTCTTGAATTTGCATCTCGTGCTGACCGCGATGCTTGCCGCGCCCGTGCGGAGCAACTCAAAGGCACCACGATCCAGCGTATCCATGAACTCAGCGACGATGTGCGCCGTCGGGTTCTTGGTCGCATGAGCCCGGAGAAAGAGTCATGCTGATTCTTGCTTCCCAATCTCCTCGCCGCCGCGATCTTTTGCTGCGTAAGGGTATTTCCTTCTGCGTCATTTCGCGTGATGTTCCGGAAGTCAATGATGTTGCTCTACCCCCTCAGCAACTGTGCGCGGAGAATGCAGCGCACAAAGCTTCGGCGGTTGCCGTTGACTTCCCTGGACACATTGTTGTCGGTGCGGATACCCTCGTCTTTCTGGACGGAGAACCCCTCGGCAAACCCGTCGATCTGGATGACGCCCGCCGAATGCTCTCCAGACTCCAGAATCGCACTCATACGGTCTGCACCGCAGTCGCGGTCTTTATGCCCGGTGGCGAACGACGCGATTTCACCACGCTCAGCGAAGTTACTTTCCGACCCATGTCAGAGCACGATATTGAGCACTACCTTGCCGAGGTCCCTGTCCTCGACAAGGCCGGGGCATACGCCATGCAGGAAAAAAGCGAACTCATCGTCGAATCGGTACATGGCGACGTGGATAACGTCATCGGACTCCCTATCTCACAGCTTCTGCGCACGCTCCTCTCCTGAACGAACAGTTGCGGGTCAAGGGAGGTTTTTTCCCTTCACCTGAGCATAGACTGGCACCCTTTCATGGCATCGTCATTAGCTCACATACGTCCCGCTTGCCGGATACCATCACTCCTGAGGTTCAGTCGGGGAGTACGTAATCCTCGTCTGGGTCACCCTTCTCCCATCCGTTGCCGTTACCGTCAGCAAATAATCACGGATACGAATCTGTTCATTCACCTCAGGGAGGTGATCGAGACGATCCGTGATATAGCCCCCGATCGTGGAAATCCCCGCATCACTCTCAAGCTCACCTAAACGGGGCAATTCTTCTTCCAGGTCAAAGAGAGTCATCGAGCCATTCGCCATATACTGACCATTCCCGAGCGAATAAAAATCTCGGGTCTCATCTGCTTCAAACTCGTCCTGGATGTCATCTCCCACGATTTCTTCCAAAACGTCATCCAAGTATACGAGTCCGACCGCCACTCCGTGCTCATCTACAACGAGTGCGCTGTGGGTGCGTTCCTTGGAGAAGAAATTCAGCAACGTGTCCAGCTTCATTGTTTCAGGCACAACCTTGAGGGGACGGCGCACACTGAGGATGTCCGTGCTGTTTGAGCGAACCAGCTTGAGCATATCTTTCACATGCACCCATCCTTTTACGTCATCAAGATGTCCGTCCACGAGAGCAAATCGACTGTGCGGACTGGAACTTACTTTCTCCAGATTTTGGTCAAAGCTGTCGTTCACGTCCAGCACCTCAACATCGTTTCTTGGCACGAGTATCTCGCGCACGGAACGGTCATTGAGCTCCAGCGCATTCATCGAAATTTCCGCCTCCGTCTCAGTCACTTCCTTGCTCCGTCCGCTCTCCTCCACGATCTGCGCAATTTCTTCAGCGCTGTGGTAATTGTTCGGTGAGTAATGGGTATCCACGCCGAAGAGGTAATGGGCGATCGCATTGGCCGTGTTATTGAAGAGCTTGACGATCCACGAGGTAGCTCGAGCGAAGCGCACCATCCAGTTGGCGGTACCCAAGGCTACCTCAAGCGGGTGACGTATGGCAAGACTCTTCGGGACAAGTTCGCCCAGCACGACGTGTGCGAAGGTAAACAAACTGTAGGAAACGACGTATGAAATAAAACTTACCGCCACCGGCTGCAGATGCAGGTAGTAACTGAGGGGAGGAGCAATGAGCTGTTCAATAAAAGGCTCACCGAGGTTGCCGAGAGCAAGGGAAGCAATCGTGATACCGACTTGATTGGCAGAGAGGTAGGAATCCAAATGGCGAACAATGTGCTTGGCGTTCTCCCTGCTTTTCGCCTCGGACTTTGTGTCGTGATTTGTCGCCGTCAGCTGGCTTTCCCTCACCCGGGCGCTCGCAAATTCATTCGCCACAAAAAAGGCGTTCAAGAAGAGGAAGAAGACGACCCCGATAAGAAAAAGCAGGATCGTGTCCACCGACGGATAACTCCACTCCACTCGGGCTGCCTGTTCGGGCGTGAGCACGAGCCAATTCCATATGCTGTCCAGTGTCTCCTTCATTCAAAGTTTCTCATACTCTCCCGTCCCTCTTTTCTCCAGAACCGTAAACCCGGCCTTTTTTGCATCACTCAGAGAAACAGGCGCCGTTACTTTCGGCACAACCACGCGGCTCACCTTCTTCTTCACCGGGTTCTTGCAGTACAGGCACTTCGTGTGAGGTTCCCTCTTCAAATCGCGTCTGAGTTCATACCCCTTCCGGCACATCTTGCATGACCTGTTCGGATCCTCCGGGTGCTCGGATATGTATTCGTAGATTGGCATAAATGAAATCGCGAGCCACCCTCCTCCGGAATAGCCCGCGCGCAGTCTCACGTCAAGCCGCAGCGGCTCGACCTTTCTTGCTTCACCAGCTTGATTTTGTAACCCCGGGAATCATCCCTTGGTTGGCAAGCTCACGAAATGCGATACGCGACAGATGAAAGCGGCGCAGATAGCCGTGACGACGTCCGGTGAGTTCACACCGGTTTACTCCACGTGTCGGAGACGCGTTGCGCGGCAACATCGTCAGTCCCACGTAGTCTCCCTCGGCCTTCAATTTAGCACGCAGCTCCGCGTAACGCGCGGCAGTTGCGTTCTTCTTCTTGTTTCCCTCAATCCTGCTCTTTTTAGCCATAATAAAATCGTGTGCGGCAGTTTGTACTATATTCTTTGCCACTTGTCAATATTTTTTCTGCCTCTTTCCCCTAAAAAGATTGATTTTGTTTCCCCATGGCAGAATTTACCCGAGATAATCATCCCGACAGTCCGCATGAGGCTCATGAGTCTGTGTCCATCAGATGAAGGTTCTCACGACGGCTTTCTCCCGAAGCCTTGTCACCCATTCGCGGTAACGTTTCTCGCTCTGCTTACGGCGCACAGCATCGTCCACAGCTTCCTTCACCTTGCTGAGCGGCGGCGCCGGAGCGAGTTCCTTGCTGATAACGCGGACGAGGGTAAAACCGTTGGGATCCAGCAGAGGTCCGACGAGCTCCCCGGGTTGTAAACCGAAGACCACGTTGGCGAAGTCCACTGCCAGATCAGCACGTTTCATGGGGGGCCAAAGTCCGCCGTCCTCGGCGTGCTGATCCGAGGAATAAGAATGTGCCGCTTCCGCAAAAGTCATCTCCTTGTTTTCAATCTTCTGCTTTACCTCCAAGGCGAGGGCGTACAACTGATCCGCTGTCTCGCCCTCCTTGAGAAGAGCCACCGGCATGTAGATTTTCTCGTAGGTAATCTTATCTTGCGTGATGTCCCTGTAGTCGGACTTCGTCGCGTTGTACTCGGCGCGGATCTCATCCGGAGTGGGCGGTATGCCACGGTCGTAGCGCGTGCTTCTCATAGCGGCTACGGTCGTTTCTTTGCGGATGGAGTCTCGATAATCGTTTAAAGTCATTCCACTTTGGCGCAGCGTGTTGAGCAATTCCTCCCTCTTCCCGTTAAACTGGTAGAGAATGCGACGATTCAGTTCTTCCTCCACCATGGTCTCCGGCAGCATCATCCCCTTGGTCTCAAACTCACTCAAGACCAATTCTCTCTCAATCAGTTCGTTGATCACCGCTTTTTTAGCCTTCACCAGCTCTGCCGTGAACCGAGGTCCTTGTCGAGGATACAACATCATCAACTCACGTATGTACGGCACCAGGCGCGACCTCACTTCGGCCGAGGTTACCGGTCTCCCGTTCACCGTTGCTGCGATGCGGTTAACGATCTGCGCCTCCGCGCACAAAGCCGTCTCAAAGCTGCCGAACAGAGTCGACACACCCAGCAGCACCATTAACGTGGAGAAGAATTTCATACGGTCATCATTCTACACCATTTTTTCTCTCTGGCAATCTTCTTCTGTGTCAATCATTGAGTAATTCGCGCATCGAGTCGAAGAAGTTCATACATTCCTCCTCCGTAGCGGGTTCGGCCATCAGGGCATCATAATCCACAAATTCATAGAGGTTGCCGGGTATTTCTTCGATGAATTCCGAGGGAGCGCAATTTTCTTCCTTGCCGTAGCGGACGCGTTTCGAACAGTAGGAAAGTGTCAATTTTTCCTGAGCTCGGGTAATTCCCACATAAAGGAGTCTCCGCTCCTCATCCAGATTTCCCTCGTCCACGGATCGCGAGTGCGGCAACAACCCCTGCTCCACTCCCACGATGTAGACTACGGGGAATTCCAGCCCCTTTGCTGCATGCATAGTGATGAGACAAACACCGCTCTTTCCTTCAAGGTCGTCCTCTTCTTCGCGGCTGTCATCCAAGCATATGCCGGCGAGCAGATCCGTCAACTTGCCGGGACTCGGCTGCAAGCTGTTCATCGTCACCAACAGCTCATCCACTGCAGCCTCCCGCTGAAGTCTCTCCTCCTCCGTTTTGCAAGTACGCATGATATATTCCCCATAGCCTATCTCTTCTAGGAATCGACGTAGTACGGCGGCATGAGGCTCCCGCGCGGCGGCAAATTGAGCGAGGTATTTTCGCATGAGAGAGGTGAAGGAGCGGATAGCGGCCATCGACCGTTCGCTGCAATCTTCCGCCAATCGCTCATCTAAGAGCGTATCCCAAACACTCTTTCTCAGCTCCCGACTCTTATCGATGATAACACTTGCCGTGGTCGAGCTGATGCCGCGCGGAGGGGTATTGAGGATGCGCAACAGGTGTAGATCGGCAGCAGGATTGTCCATGGCATGCAGGTAGCTGAGGATATCCTTCACCTCGCGGCGATCGAAGAAGCTTTTAGAGCCTATCATTCGGTAGGGGATGTGGTGCTCGCGCATAGCTAGTTCGAGAGAACGGCTCTGTGCATTGGCGCGAAAGAGCACAGCAAAAGCCTCCCATGGACGCCGATCGCGTGCATGGGCATCCTCGATCTCCTGTGCTACGAAATCAGCCTCCCTCTCGGGACCGGAAACGGATACGAGGCGCACTCCGTCGCTTCCCTGTTTGGTCGTACGCAGAGTTTTGTCGCGGCGGCCGATATTGTGGCGGATGAGGGCATTGGCGCAGTCGAGCACCTGCCTGGTGCAGCGGTAATTTTCCTCAAGCTTGATGACTTTGGGATTCGGAAAGTAGCTCTCAAACTCCAGGATATTGGATATCTGTGCCCCACGCCAGCCATAGATTGATTGATCGTCGTCCCCCACCACGCACACATTATGGTTCTCGCCGACGAGCTGACGAAGCAAGCTCATCTGCAGCGAATTCGTGTCCTGAAATTCATCCACCGTGATGTGCGTGTAGCGTTTTTGCCAACGCTCGTGCACATCCGGGTAGCAACGAAGCAAACGTTCTGCCAGGATCAGCAGGTCATCAAAGTCCAGCGCATTTTGAGCCTTGAGGGCGCGCTGGTAGGCTCCGGCAACGGCAGAGATGAGCGTGTCATCAATCTGTTTGTACGTGAGTCCGCGGTTGCGAACGGCGGAGTAGGCTGCGATAACTTGTGCAGGCTCGAGTTTTTCATGACGAGCGCCCTGCTCGATGATCAATTTTTTGATGAGACCGCTCTGATCGCTCCCGGTGAAGATGGAGAAATTTTCCTTGTAGCCGAGACGTCCTATCTCACGTCGCAAGATACGCACACACAGCGAGTGAAAGGTGCACACCGTCATCTTCTTCGCCTCGTCACGCTCCACCAGACCCGCCACGCGCTCCGCCATCTCCCGAGCCGCCTTGTTCGTGAACGTCAGCGCGAGGATGCCCCGAGGATCCACCCCCTTCTCCAGCATATGCGCGATGCGACAAGTCACTGTCCGCGTTTTCCCCGTCCCCGCCCCTGCCAGGATGAGCACGGGACCGTCCAACGTCCGCACAGCTTCGCGTTGTGCCGGGTTTAATTTTCTGATATCAAATTTTTCTCCCATAATACCTCAAAAGCCTTCATCATTCAAGAAACTCGGCATCGGAGTGCCCACGCGCACGCACTCCATTCCGGCCGCACGGGCTGCCTGCAACCCCGGCTCTGCATCCTCAAAAACAACGCACTCCTGCGGCGGCACACCCATTCTTTGCGCTGCGAGCAAGAAGATATCCGGTGCAGGTTTACCGTGCACGACGTCTTCCGGTGTGACGATGATGCTGAAGAGTTCCTCAATTCGAGCGGCGCACAGGGTGGCTCTGGCTCCGGGTATCGCACTGCCGGTGCCGATAGCGTAGGGGATGCCGCGTTCTCGCAGGTTACGCACAAGTTGCACCGTTTCCGGGATAACATTCAGTCCTTCCTCTTCTAGGTAGCACGCATAGAGGTTTCTCTTCTCGTCTGCCGTAGAATCCGGTTCCATCTTCAAACCGTATTGCTCATTGAGCTCCTGCACAATATCCCTCGCCGCCATGCCCCCATGGTCCAGAAACTCCTGCCATCCGAATACCTCGACCGGTGCGCCATGCCGCCGCAGCGCTTCTCGCCAAGCTCGGTAGTGCAACGGCATACTCTCCACAAGTGTGCCGTCCAAATCAAAGATATACCCCTTGAAATCCCGTTCCGGTAGTGTAATCCGTGGTGTGCTGCTAGTTTCCCTCTGCATCCTCTTTTCCCTATCACCTGTTTACAGCGCAAAATAATCCACGAAGTTCTGCAGGTCACTGTCCTTCCCAAATAGCACGAGAACATCCCCTTGCTGAAATTTCATGGAAGGCTCCGGCGTATCAATGACCGGTTGCTCGGGCTGCAAGATGACGTCATCGGTTTCTGCCGTCTCGGTCGGTTTGCCACGTCGTACGGTGAGCAAGTTGAGGTGGTAACGGCTGCGTAGTTCCACCTCCATGAGACTCTTGCCTACCCACGCCTCCGGCAGGTTCACCTCCGCCAGAGAATGCGTCGTGTCAATCTTGCGCAACCGCATCAACCCCTCGTTGATGAAACGTGTAGCCAGTTGTTTCGCCGCCACATCTTCCACACGAAAGAGTTCCGAGACGCCGATGAGTTTGAGTACTTTTCCCTGCATCTCATTCACGGAGCGAGCGTAAAGGTGCTTCACTCCGCCGATTTCCTTGATCTGCGCAGCGATGAGCAGACTGCGCTCGAAGCTCTCGCCCACCGCAATGATGACGCACGTATCTTCCCCCAGGTCCAACTGCTTGAGCAGTCGCGGGTCGGTAGCATCTCCGACGATGGCATAGGCAACGCTGTCCTTGAGTTCGGTGATGACGGATTCTCTCTCGTCAATGATAGTGACCTCAAACCCGCTCTGAGTGAGATAGAGGGCGAGAGCGCGTCCGAATTGTCCGATTCCGATGATGACGAATTTCATGATGTGATGGATATGAGGTTTAGTTGAGAGGCAGTCGAGTTTCCGGGTAGCGGAAGGGCTGGGGAGCTTTTGGGGTAATGAAGATGAGCATGAAGGTGAACATACCCATGCGTCCGAAGAGCATATTGAGTGTAATGATGATCTTCGACAGGGAAGAAAGATCGGTTAACCCGATCAGCGAGTATCCCGTCGTGGTATATGCGCTCACCTCCAAAAAAAGCATATCGATGATTCCCCGTTCCCCACCGGCAATCTTTGGTTCTAGCAGCAACAGCAACATCGTCGTTGCAATGATCCAAAAAATGGAGAGTACTACAGTGGCCATAGCACGCTCCACGGTGCTGCGTGCAATCCTCCGCGAGTGAAACTGCACATCCTGCTGCCCACGCAGCACCCGGATCACCTCCAACACACACAGCGCCACCACCGGCGCAAACACCCCGCCGCCGGTCCCCGCCGGATTGCCCCCGATAAACATCAACACACACATGAAGAGGTTGTACACCGGTCCGTAATCCGATATATCAGTCAAATTAAAACCGGCGGATCGGCACACGGTGTTCCACAAACTCTCCCAAATGGAAAATCCCGCCTGCTGCGTGTGCGCGGATGGTTCCAGCCAGCTCAGCAAGTTGAGTCCCACGAATCCCAGCAGAAGCACAATTCCCGTCACCCGAATGACCAGCCATGAATGCGTACTCCACCTCCGTGTGTTCTTCTCTCCTTGCAACCTCCGGCGCAGCCGGGTCAGACCTTCCAGATAAATACCGAATCCTAGAGTGCCGGCCAACACCAGCAACAGCATCACCACCTGCGCCCCGTAGCTCGTCACTATTCCATCTTGCGCCATGCTTCTCGGGAAAAGAGTGATGCCGGCATTGCTGAAAGCTGACACCGAATGAAAAATGGCGTAGAACCACAGGTGCTCCTGCGGCACCGCCGGATTGCCGCTCCACTGCCAATGCAGCAGCACGGCTCCGATAAACTCTATGCCAAACGTCACAAAAAAAACGGCCTTGAGCAGGTGCGGGATAATCTGCACTCCCTCTTGGTCCAGGATGGCTGACATAGTCATGCTCTCGCGCGTGTTGAGCCTCTTGCCCACCATCAACAGGATGAGGTAGGTGAATGTCATCACGCCCACCGCACCCACTTGAAAATCAGCCAATACAACCAACTTTCCCAATGGGGTGAGCGCCTCGGAGATATCTATCGTCATGAGTCCGGTAATCGCCGTTGCGCTCGCACACGTGAACAATGCATCCACAAAGCTGAGAGGTTTGCAGGAAGCTCCCGGTGTAAGCAAGACCAAGGAACTGAACAGCACAAAGCCCACCATTGCCGTGAAGAATATAATCGCCGGTGACCACCTGTTTCTCCGACCTTGGCGCAAGCTTCGGTGGCGCTCCTTCATGTACGTGATGACATTAAGGATGGCAAAGATACCGATGAGCAGAGCCAACAAGAGTCCCACCCACGGCATGGGCTGTATGTACCCACCTATCTCTCCGGAAAACACCCCACTCGCCACCACGCCAACCACCAACTGTCTCCAGACGATTCCCTCCGGTATGCGATGCCCCATCAAATCCTGAACAACATGGATGATGACACAGAGCGTGTTGAATCCCACGAGTCCCCCGACTATCAGCAAAACGCTCCGTGTAAAGTTACTCACCTCCGCAGCATTTGCCGCATTCGGAACAAAGCAAGCCGCCCACAGCATCACGCCTAACACCATGATGCCGGACACGATCTCGGGCAACTCAAGCGCCCCCCCTGACCTGCTCCTTGCAGTCATCGGTTTCACTATACCACAACACGGTCCTCATATCAAGCCCCGGCTCCGAATCAGCAGGGTAAACGCATTTGAGAGAAGTTCATCAGCAGAGAGAATGCTCTTACTGATTGATATCATCGTTGATGCCTATCAAAAATCATGACAACAAGCGTTCATCATGGTGACGGATCTAGAGAACTCACTCGCACACGCTGCTGATTCGAAAAATTTGCGCAACGCGCACATTATTAATAAATCGTAAATAGGCAGCAAAGCGGCGGGACGCCGCCTTAACCTCCCGCCGCTTTCTTTCTATCACCGCACCTGTGTTCCCGAATATTCCGCTGCGTATTTGCTCCGCTAGTTTGCGCCAACGACGCGGAATTTTCCAAATCGTAAATCGTAAATAGGCAAACGCATTTCTAATGCGTTTGCCCTGTCCGGATCAGATCCTCTCCATTCCTTTGTACGAGACGAAAAAAGCGTCACCACGACAAGGAGTAAGATCAGAGGATGGGTCAGTCTTTTTGATGCCGACGCGAGCGATGTATCCGGGAATATCGGAGGGGGAATCCGGGAGGTGGCGACGGAACTCAACGGGATCAGGAAGAGGAGCGGAAGAATCTGGATCAGTGACGGAAATCCATGAGGGATTTCCCTGCTCATCACGAAACCAGATATTGGGATGGACCTGGGGTATATCTTGGTAAGAAAGAATTTCCCGATTGCGTTTTTTGAGGTCATTTATGACGACGGAGACGCGAAAGTTACAGAGTTCCCATTCACTCATCGGTACGGGACCCGGAAGATCGGGGATCTCAGCCGGATCCATCATATCTCCGGAAACCGGAGAAAGCAGATTCCATCCCATGGAAAGCGGAGCCATGCTCTGCTCCCAAAGAGGGAAGTAAACCGGTTCGAGATTGAAACGGCGGGATTCTTCCAGCAAGAGATTTCGTTCGGTCTCACCGAGGGTGAGCTTTACCTGTACCCTCTTGCCACGTTGTCCATGCGCATTCTCAACCTTTGCGAGAAGTACGGCATAAATACGGTTGCCGACTGCAAAAATGAGGTCTGCAAACGAGGGACGGCTGGGACGAACCTTGTGCCATGCGTAGCGACGCCCCTCAAGCTCGTCCAAACAAGTCTGCAGCTGATTGCCGCATAATTTGAACGCCTCAATATAGTGCTTCTCATCGAAGATCATGACACGCGGGTTGCCGGTTCATTCTTGATTCGCGCGAGAATGAGCTCGGTGACGAGTTTGGGGTTAGGCTTGGGATTGGCAGCTTTCATGACCTTGCCGGTCAGAGCGTTCACGAGTTTCGCGTTGCCTTCCCGTACAAGTTGCACCATATCCTCATTCTCTGCCAGCACGGCATCCACCATCGCTTCCAGCTCGCCGGCATCCGCTTTCTTGTAGCCCAAGGAATCAGCTGCAACCTGAGCGGACAGCTCCGGATGAACCCACATGGAATCCAACACCTCACGAGCTTGACTGGTGGAAAGTACCCCCTGCTCCACAAGCCCGATAAGTTCAGCCAGCGCCGCCGGGGTCAATGGGCAATCTGATGCGGAAATTCCCTTCTCAGCGAGAGTGGCGGTGAGAGTGTTGAGCACCCAGTTTGCAGCTTTACGTGCGGGTGCTCCCTCCCGTACGAGGTCCTCAAAGAAAGCGCACAGTGACGTGTCGCTGACGAGCGTCGTCGCATCCGCTGATGGCAATCCGTATGCCTCCATCAGCCGCTTGCGACGTGCGTCCGGCAGCTCCGGCACCTCTTCCTGCGCTCGTTGCACGAGAGGAGCCGTGTGGACGGGGATGAGATCGGGACAGGTGTGGTAGCGGTAATCGTGGGCGTTCTCTTTGGTACGCATGACAATGCTTTCCCCGAGAGCATCGTCCCAGCGACGAGTGGACTGGACTTGGGCGATACCGGCATCCAGTTCTTCCGCCTGTCGCCGGATCTCGTAGATGAGGGCGCGGCGGGCTGCGGACATGGAATTGATGTTCTTCATCTCAATTTTGGCGCCCAGCTTTTCCTGATTCCTGGGGCGCAGGGACACATTCACATCGCAGCGCATTTCTCCCTTTTCCATGTCGGCGTTAGAGATGCCGGCGCAGACCATGATCTGCTGGAGGCTCTTCAGGTAAGCATAAGCCTCATCCGGGGTGTGGATATCCGGGGCTGAGACAATCTCCATGAGAGGAGTGCCGCCGCGGTTGTAATCCACTAAGGAATAGCCGGCAAAATGCGTAAGCTTGGCTGCATCTTCCTCCAGGTGGATATGGTCCAGCCGGACACGGCGCACGATGCCGTCTTGCGTGGATTGAGGTTTTGCATTTGCCGGGAAAGACCACTCATAGAGGGGGACGCCACCACCGATGCATAGCGGAAGATCCAACTGACTCGTCTGATAGTTTTTCGGCATATCCGGGTAAAAGTAGTTTTTGCGATCCCACTTGCTCACTTCCGGGATACGGCAGCCGAGGAGGAGTCCTGCTAAGATCGTTCGTTCAATGGCGTGTTCATTCAATACGGGCAATGCACCCGGCATACCCAAACAGGTGGGGCACACATTTGTGTTCGGCTCGTAACCGAATCCCGCTCGGCATGAGCAAA
>CANPXA010000023.1 GCA_947585525.1 uncultured Akkermansia sp.
ATTCTGTAGCAAGTCGTCAAGTCAGGATTGATATCATTGATGACTGCAGAACTAATATTGGGATACGTCTGCAGCATGTAAAAAAGCATTGCCCCACCTCCTACAAACGGTTCAATATACGTCACTCCTTCTCTCTCTGAAAAATCGTCGGGAAGAAGCTCCTCCAGTTGTTGAATAAGCTGCCCTTTCCCACCAACCCACTTGATAAAAGGTTTCGAGTCCATAATCCGACAACTTTTCGCTTTTTGCATAGTAAACCAGCTCACTCCATCCGTTTAGAGCGTAATTTCGCTTCTGTACCTATCAGACGCGTGACGCTCTTATATCACGAGCCATCCTCTATTGTCAATTTATTTTTGAAAGCTCAACGCTTCCGTGACGAGCTCAGTTTCATCTCACCCGTTCTCGAAAATTTAGTTTTACTTTCGTTTCGCAAAAACGCGCGTAGCGCGCTAGTATCCACATCGTAAATCGTAAATCGTAAATCGTAATTCGTAATTCGTAATTCGTAATTCGGGCACCCCGCAGCAACAAAACCGCCCGCTTCCCGGAGGGGGAAAGCGGGCGGGAAAGAACTTACTCAGACGCGCGGATCAGTCGTCCGAACCGACGGAGATGGTGTCATCCACGGGAATGACTTCCTCATCCGAATCGTAAGAAGCGCGAGGGATGGGTGTAGCATCCGGAGCCGGCTCCACAACGATACGACGGTAGCGGGAGAAGCCCGTACCGGCGGGGATGAGGTGCCCCAAGATGACGTTTTCCTTGAAGCCCTCCAGTTGGTCCACCTTGCCAAGAGTGGCGGCCTCCGTGAGGACACGCGTGGTGTCCTGGAACGAGGCGGCGGAGATGAAGGAATCGGTCTTGAGGGAAGCCTTGGTGATGCCGAGCAGCACGGGCTCGCTCTCTGCGGGGCGACCGTTCATGGCCACCGTCTCCCTGTTGATGCGATCGAAGGTGGTACGATCCACCTCATCGCCCCAAAGGAGACCGGTATCGCCGGGATCCTTCACGCGCACTTTGCGCAGCATCTGGGAAACGATGATCTCCACGTGCTTGTCGTTGATCTCCACACCCTGCACACGGTACACCTGCTGCACCTTGTTGACGAGGTGCTCCTGGAGAGCCTCCTTGCCGCAGATGCGAAGGATCTCATCGGAAGCCTCGGAGCCGTCGGAGAGCGGTTCACCGGCGTGTACGTAGTCGCCATCGTGCACGATGATGTGGCGGTCCATGGGAACGAGATGCTTGAAGGAGATCATGCCGTCGTTCTCATCCTTCTCGGTGAGACGAGTGGAGCGCTTGCCCTTCTTGGCAGCTGCATCACGAGCCTCGGCGTCGCGGTACACCGTAACCACCTTCTTGCCGCGGATCATCGCGTCGTCAATGGCCACAATACCGTCGATCTCCGCCAGCACACAGGTGTCTTTCGGACGACGTGCCTCGAAGAGCTCGGCCACGCGCGGAAGACCACCCGTGATGTCGTTCGTCTTTTGAATCTTGCGCGGGGTCTTGGCAATCTGAGTACCGGCAGAAATCTTCTGCTTGTTGGAAACGGCGAGGTAGGCGCCGGTGGGGATGGAGTAAACGCGCGGTTTATCCTTGTCTCCCTTGCCGGTGTGCACAACGATGCGCGGGGCAAGATCCTGTCGGTGGTCGATGATCACCGTCGTGCCCTTGCCGGATTCCGTGTGACCGGCTTCCGTGCGGCAGGTGATGCCCTCAATCATGTCTTGGAACTCCACCGTACCGCCGATTTCCGAGATCACCGGTATGGCAAAGGGATCCCACTCCGCTATCAACGCCCGCGGCTTGATCTGCTGACCGTCCTTGACGTGCAGCACAGCGCCCATGGTAAGCTGATACGCCTCCTGCTCCTTGCCCTCAGCGTCGTAGATCTTCACGCTGCCGTTCTTGCAGAGCACGACGTTGTTGCCGTTCTCGTCCTCCACGCAGCGGTCACGCAGGTTCTCGTCGTAGATGACGCGACCGGCGGTCTTGGCAACGTACTCCGGACGATTGGAGGCAGCCGTGGCGGTACCACCCACGTGGAAGGTACGCATGGTGAGCTGGGTACCGGGTTCGCCGATGGATTGAGCGGCAATGATACCCACGGCTTCGCCCACCTTCACCGCCTTGCCGGTGGCGAGGTTCAATCCGTAGCACTTCGCGCAGCAGCCCTTGGAAAGCTCACACGTGAGTACAGAACGCACGCGCACTTTCTCGATGCCGACCTTCTCAATCTGCTTGGCCGCCTCATCCGTGATGATCTCGTTGCGCGCGACGATGATTTCCTTCGTCGCGGGGTTCACGATGTCATCACAGGTAACGCGTCCGTAGATGCGTGTGGCAAGAGAGGCGATCTCGTCTTCTCCGTCGTAGATGGCCGTCATGACGATACCGTTGTGCGTGCCGCAATCTTCGTCGCGGACGATGACGTCCTGCGCCACATCCACGAGCTTACGGGTCATGTAACCGGAGTCTGCGGTCTTCAGAGCGGTATCGGCCAACCCCTTACGAGCGCCGTGGGTGGAGATGAAGTACTCCAGCACGGAAAGCCCCTCACGGAAGTTGGAGGTGATGGGTCGCTCAATGATTTCACCGGAGGGTTTAGCCATGAGACCGCGCATACCGGAAAGCTGCTTGATCTGAGCCTTGTTGCCACGAGCGCCGGAATCCACCATCATGTAGAGCGGGTTGGCCACAGCGGAGCCGTCGTTGTACTCCAGCTTGGTGTAAAGCTCCTTCTGGATGGCGTCCGTCGTGGAAGACCAGATGTTGACGACCTTCTCATAGCGCTCACCGTTCGTGATGAGGCCTTCCTCATACTGCTCGGTCACCTTGGTCACCTCATCATACGCCTCGGCAATGAGCGCTTCCTTGCTCTCGGGTTCCACCATATCGACGATACCGATGGAGCAACCGGAACGAGTAGCCTCCTTGTAACCGAGGGCCTTCAGCGCGTCCAGCGTCTCCACCGTGCGCTTCTGTCCACAGGTCTGGTAGCAACGCCAGATGATCTCGCCGAGCTGCTTCTTGCCCACGTTGCGGTTGATGTAGCCGATCTCGTTCGGCCAGATTTCGTTGAAACGCACACGCCCGGCCGTGGTGACGATGGTCTTTTTCTCGACGTTTTCCTGGTTGAAGGAGAGGCGATCCAATTCCTTGCCCGTCTTGCCGTAGTCAGGATTCTTGAGGCGTATCCAGTCGTGGTAGCCGATCTTGCGGGAAGCTATGGCAAACTCGACTTCGGAAATTGACTCAAAGAGGGGCAGCAGATGCTGGTTGTCCTGATTCTCCTTGACGATCTTGGCGCGGGTGTGCGTCAGATAGTACGCGCCCAAAATGATGTCCTGGGTCGGCGTGCTGATGGGCTTGCCCGAAGCCGGGGAGAAGATGTTGTTGGGCGCAAGCATGAGCAAGCGAGCCTCCAACTGAGCCTCCACGGACAGCGGCACGTGCACGGCCATCTGGTCCCCATCGAAGTCTGCGTTGTATCCCGTACACACCAACGGATGCAGACGGATGGCCGAACCCTCGATCAGCACCGGCTCAAACGCCTGAATGGACAAACGGTGCAGCGTCGGAGCGCGGTTCAGGAAGACCGGGTGTCCCTTCGTTACCTCCTCCAGAATATCCCACACCACCGGCTCCTTGCGGTCGATCATCTTCTTGGCTGAACGCACGGTGTGCACGTAGCCGAGTTCCTTGAGGCGGTGAATGATGAACGGCTCAAAGAGCGTGAGGGCCATCTTCTTGGGCAAACCGCACTGGTTCATCCTGAGGTTCGGTCCGATAACGATAACGGAACGCCCGGAGTAGTCCACGCGCTTGCCGAGCAAGTTCTGGCGGAAACGTCCGCTCTTGCCCTTGAGCATATCAGAGAGAGACTTGAGGGGTCTGTTGCCGGCGCCCGTCACGTGGCGACCGTGGCGGCCGTTGTCGAAGAGCGCGTCCACCGCCTCCTGCAGCATACGCATCTCATTGCGGCGGATCACCTCCGGCGTCTGCAGGGAAGCTAATTCCATGAGGCGGTTGTTGCGGTTGATCACCCGGCGGTAGAGGTCGTTGAGGTCGCTGGTGGCGAAGCGTCCTCCCGGCAGGGGAACAAGTGGCCGCAGGTCCGGCGGAATGACCGGAAGAACGGTGAGCACCATCCACTCCGGGTGACAACCGCTTTCGCGGAAGCCCTGCGCAAGCTGGAGGCGCTTGGCGATTTTGCGCTTGCTCTGCTTGGAGTTGGTCTTCTCCATCTCGTGGCGAAGCTGGTCGATGAGAGCATCGAGATCGATGGTTTCGAGCAGACGTTGGATAGCGACGGCTCCCATAGCTGCCTCCGGCGCGTCCTCCCCATAGTCTTCCTGAATATCGTTGTACTGTTCCTCCGTGAGAATCATCCCGCGCTCAATCCCGTTCACCCCCTTCGGATCGATCACGATGTAATCCTCGTAGTAGATGATGCGCTCCAGGTCCTTGGCGGTGAGGTCCAACATGAGCCCGATGCGGCTGGGCATACACTTGTAGAACCAGATGTGCGTCACAGGAACGGCGAGGTTAATGTGCCCCATGCGCTCGCGGCGGACGCGTGAGGAGGTCACCTCCACACCGCAGCGGTCACAAATCATGCCCTTGTTCTTGGCGCGCTTGTAGCGTCCGCAGGAACATTCCATGTCGCGGGTGGGACCGAAAATACGCTCGCAGAAGAGTCCGCCGCGTTCGGGTTTGAAGGTGCGGTAATTGATGGTCTCCGGATTTTTCACCTCCCCGCTGGACCACCTGCGGATGTCATCCGGGCTTGCAACGGTGATGCAGACCTGATCGAAGTTTTTCGGCTTCTCGTTGTTGATATCAATGATTGACATATAGATGAGAGTTAAGGGTTATACGAATACTCGGTTTCAGGTTACATATCGGATTCATCTTCTTCGACACTGACGTCGATGGCGTCAGCCGGCTCCGAATCATAGTCATCCAGTGAGATTTCTATGCTCTTCTCGTAGTTCTCGACATCCTTGCGGAGCTCTTCCTCATCCTCGCCACTGGCGAGAACCTGGAATACCTCGTCCGCCGTGAGAGGCGCTCCCTCGCGATCTCTCTTCTCAAGCGGCTGCACGTTCAAGCAGAGAGCCTGCATTTCCTTGATGAGAACGTTGAAGGATTCCGGTGTGCCGGCCTCCAGCGAATTGTCCCCACGCACGATGTTCTCGTAGATGCGAGTACGTCCCTGGACATCGTCCGACTTCACAGTGAGCAGCTCCTGCAGCGTGTAGGCCGCGCCGTATGCCTCCATGGCCCACACCTCCATTTCACCGAAACGCTGACCGCCGTGCTGAGCCTTGCCGCCCAGCGGCTGCTGAGTGACCAGGGAGTACGTGCCGACGGCGCGGGCGTGCACCTTGTCAGCGACGAGGTGGTTCAGTTTGAGCATGTAGGTGTAGCCCACCACGACCGGGTAGTGGAAATACTCGCCGGTGAGACCATCGATGAGGCGGCTCTTGCCGGCCACGGAACCGTCCTTGCCATCGCCGACCCATGTGAAGCCCGGCACTTTCTTAGCCTGGCTCATGTAGTCCCATATCTTCGTCTCGTCGATGCCGTCGAACACCGGAGTAGCTACCTTGAAGCCCAGAGCCTTCGCCGCCACGCCCAAGTGAGCTTCCAGCACCTGCCCCACATTCATGCGGGAAGGCACGCCCAGCGGGTTCAGGATGATATCCACGGGCGTTCCGTCCTCCAGGTAGGGCATATCTTCAACCGGAAGCACACGGGAGCAGACGCCCTTGTTGCCGTGACGACCCGCCATCTTGTCTCCCACGCCGAGCTTGCGCTTGGTCGCTATGTAAACTTTCACCTCGGTCACCACACCGGGCTCCATTTCCGCGCCCGCCTCGATTTGATCCAATCGGCGGTCGCGTTCCTCATCAAGGTCACGGAAACGAGCTTCGTAGGCGTTGATGATCTCGAATATCTGGTTGCGCACCGGACTCTCATTCATCTCGATCTGGTCGTGATGCTCGGCCAGGTTGTGGAGGAGGGTCTTGGTGATCTTGCGGTTGGCCGGGATGATCACCTCGTTCGAACCGGCTCGCGTAACCTCCAGCGGCACCTTCTCCCCGAGCAATCGATCCGAGAGCTTGCTGGTGAGCAAGTCGATCAGGTTCTTCTTGTCCCGCGCGTACTCCTCATCCACTTTCTTGCGCTGCTTCTGGCTCTCCTTCTCCGTATCCACTTCCGGCACACCGGGCGCAACCGAACGCACGATGCGCACGTCCATAACCACGCCTGTCGTGCCCGGAGGAACGCGCAGAGAGGTGTCCTTCACATCCGCCGCCTTCTCACCGAAGATGGCGCGCAACAAACGTTCTTCCGGAGCAAGATCGGTCTCGCTCTTCGGGCTGATCTTGCCCACCAGGATATCGCCCGGCTTCACCTCGGCGCCGATGCGCACAACGCCATCACTGCCGAGGTTCTTGAGCGCATCATCACCCACGTTGGGGATGTCACGCGTGATTTCCTCCGGACCCAGTTTGGTGTCGCGAGCCTTCTCCTCAAACTCCTCGATGTGAATCGAGGTGTACGCGTCTTCCTGCACGAGACGCTCAGAAATGATGATGGCGTCCTCGAAGTTGTAGCCGTACCATGACATGTAGGCCACAAGCACGTT
This sequence comes from uncultured Akkermansia sp., assembly GCA_947585525.1. Lineage (GTDB taxonomy): Bacteria > Verrucomicrobiota > Verrucomicrobiia > Verrucomicrobiales > Akkermansiaceae > Akkermansia. Next base: position 6,665 of record CANPXA010000023.1, read on the forward strand.
CCTCCCCAACGCCAGCTCCCCGCCATCCGTACACGGTCCGTCAGCCAGCACATCCCCCGCCTTCACCTTGTCGCCGCGCGTCACGATCGGTCGCTGGTTGATGCAGGTGGACGCGTTGGAGCGCATGAATTTGCGCAGCTGGTACACGTAGATGCCCTTCTCCGGATCGGTCTTCAGACAATCCGGATCACTCAGCCAACGCTGAGCCGCCACGGGAAGCGCTCCATCCTTCGTCGTCACGATGTACTCGGCCGTGGCGGAGGCGACGATACCCGGTCCTGCCGCTACCACGACGGCGCCACTGTCTCGGGCGCACTTGGCCTCGATGCCGGTACCCACGAGCGGTGCCTGATTCACCATGAGAGGCACGCCCTGACGCTGCATGTTGGCGCCCATGAGTGCGCGGTTGGCGTCGTCGTGCTCCAGGAAAGGAATGAGTCCGGCAGCGATGGAGATGATCTGCTTGGGCGAGACGTCCATGTACTCAACACGACGCGGATCCACCTCGATGAACTCGCCGTGTTCGCGGGCGGTCACGCGAGGTTTGACAAAGTGTCCGTGTCCGTCATCGTGGTCGATCGGGTTGTTGGCCTGAGCGATGAGATGGTACTCTTCCTTGTCGGCGGAGAGGTACTCCACCTCGTTCGTGATGATCACCTCGGAGCTCACCACTTCTCCCTTCTTGTTCTTCTTCTCGATGTTCTTGACCTTGCGGAAAGGTGTCTCGATGAAGCCGTACTCGTCGATGCGCGCGTAGGTGCAGAGCGAGTTGATCAAACCGATGTTCGGACCTTCCGGCGTCTCAATCGGACAGATGCGCCCGTAGTGCGAAGGATGCACGTCGCGCACTTCAAAGCCCGCCCTGTCGCGGTTCAATCCCCCCGGTCCAAGGGCAGAGAGACGACGCTTGTGCGTGAGTTCTGCCAGCGGGTTGATCTGATCCATGAACTGGGAGAGCTGACTGCGTCCGAAGAAGTCGCGAATGACGGCGTTGAGCGCCTTCGGGTTGATGAGTTTGCTGGGCGTGAGGTCGTTGCGAGTGGTGTCGCAAAGGGTCATGCGCTCCTTGACGAGTCGCTCCGTGCGGGCGAGACCCACCCGACACTGGTTAGCCAAGAGTTCGCCCACGGCGCGCACGCGGCGATTGCCCAGGTGGTCAATGTCATCGACAGAGCCCTCCCCGTGCTTCAAGCGGATGAGATAACGCACCGCCGTCAAGAAGTCGATGGGCTGAATGAGACGCACGCTCTCCGGCACGTCGAGCCCCAGTTTCTGGTTGATCTTGTATCGTCCGACGCGGGTGAGATCGTAACGTTTCTCCTCGCGGAAGAGGCGATCCAGAGCGGCAGCAGCCTGCTGCGCGGAGGTCGGATCCCCCGGACGGAATTTGCGGAAGATTTCCTTGAGCGCACTCTCACGATCGTGGGAGAGATCTTTCTTGAGGGTCTTGACGAGCAATTCGTCCTCACGCTGGTCAATCACCTCGATGGTCTTGATGCCGAGTTCCTGCATACGGCGTACGGTGGCGAGACTCAGCGGTTCGTACGCCTTCGCTATGACGGAGGGCGTGCGTTCGCTCCTTTTCTCCCCGTACTTGACATCCTCAAAGGGGATGAGGTATTCAAGCTCCTCGGCGCTCACATCCGCCAACTTCATCTTCTGGATGGTGTAGAACTGCTCAACGATGGAGCGGTCACTCTCGTAACCCAGATAGCGCAGGAACGTGGTCGCCAGGAACTTGCGACGGCGACGGCGTCGATCCAAGTACACATACATCAAGTCGTTCGTGTCAAATTGGACCTCCAGCCACGATCCCCGATCCGGGATGATGCGGAAAGAATACAGCTCCTTGCCGTTAGCGTGCCGCGTCTTCTCGTAGCAAATGCCGGGTGAACGGTGCAGCTGGGCGACAACGACGCGTTCCGCCCCGTTGATGACAAAGGTGCCGCGATCCGTTATCATGGGAATCTCACCCATGTAAACGTTCTCCTCAGCGGAATAGTCACCGCACTTCAAACGAAAGCGGACGTAGAGGGATGAGCTGTACGTCTCTCCCGAGCGAATGGCGGCAAAATCCGTCATCTTGGGCGGCGCTACATCGTAGGATACATACTCGAGCCGAATCTGCGAGTCGTAACTCTCGATAGGAAAATGCTCCGAGAGTACAGCCTGCAATCCCATCTTGAGCCGCTTCCCCGGCTCCGTAAAACGTTGTAAAAATTCTTCGTAGGATTTTGTCTGGATCTCAATAAGATTCGGTGGTTGAATGACTTCTTTGATCTTACCGAAACTGATTCGCTCTTGCTTGGGCTTAGACATAGAGTTGGGCGGAGATTGGGTTTTGCACCCGGATCCTGGGTGCGGGTCGGCTTACGTTTGGTAAAACCGACCCGAAGCTGTGGAGGCGTGGTCGCGCTCCAAGGCGCCGGGTCGATCTTATCTGCTGCGTATCGCTGTAAAGGGAGGGTGAGGGTTGAAGGAAAAACAACTTGCACCGGGCAAGCGGAAGGACACGAAACGCAGGGGAGGAATGCAATCCTCCCCTGCTTTCGTAAAAAGCATCCGGTTACTTGATCGTAACCTTGGCGCCGGCTTTCTCGAGCTCTGCCTTCGCCTTGTCGGCGTCCTCCTTGGAAGCGCCTTCAAGTACCATGGCAGGTGCGCCCTCAACAAGCTTCTTCGCATCCGCCAGCCCAAGACCGGGCTTCACGGTGCGTACCGCCTTAATAACGGCTATCTTGTTCGCCCCGGCTTCTGTCAGCTCGACGTCAAAGTTCGTCTTCTCCTCGGCAGCCTCAGCAGGCGCTGCTGCACCCGCGGCGGCCACGGCAGCCACCGGAGCAGCTGCAGATACTCCCCACTTCTCCTCGAGCAATTTCACAAGCTCAGCAGCCTCCAAGATGGTAAGCTTGCCAAGCTCCTCTGCGATGTTATTGATATCAGCCATTGTATTCTATTGGTTTTTAATTGGTTCTTGTCGCGGACGGGGGCTCCCCGCCCATTTCAGTTCTCACCGGCCGGAGAGCCGACAGAGAACCTAATCATTTTTCAGGCGGCGCGCAGTGATACCACATCACCGCCATCTGTTCAAGTCTTTTTTTTGATACTGACACAGTTTTACTCGGCAGCTGCGCCTCCTTCTTTGTCCACATGGGCCTGAATGACGCGAGCCAGAGCCGCCCCGGCGCCGTTGATGGTGCCCAACAGGGTGGCGAGCAGGACCTCGCGACTCGGCAACTCACCGAGCGCCTGAATCTTCGCCGGCTCCAGCTGAGCCCCGTCCAGGATACCGACTTTGTACGCCGCTTTCTTGGAGGTTTTCGCAAAGCCGTTAATCACCTTGGCGGCCGAGCAGATGTCGCTCTCGCCGGTCACATAAGCTGTCTGCCCCTTCAGGGCGTCCGTGATATCGGGAAGCCCCGCCTGCGTGAGAGCCTTGGCCATGTAGGAGTTCTTCGCAACCGTGCAGGAAGCTCCCACCCCCGCCAGAGAGGCGCGCAGAGTGGTGAACTCCGGGACGCTAACGCCCGCGTAGTCGATAACGATGAGGAACGGGGAGGCGTTCACCTTCGCCAGCAATTGCGAGATAATGACCTCCTTGTCAGCATTCACTTTTTTGTCTGTACTCATATGTCGTTCTCGTTCAGGGTTCAGTTCTTGGAATACTCGTTGGCGCTCAGGGTGATTCCCGGGCTCATGGAGCAGGCTATGGTCGCCGAGGCGATGTATCCCCCCTTCGCTCCGGAGGGACGAGCCTTCACAACGGAGGAGATGAGAGCCCGCACGTTTTCCGTGAGTTTCTCGCTGTCAAAGGACAACTTGCCCACCGAGGCGGAGATATTGGCTCCCTTGTCAACCTTGTAATCCACACGACCGGCCTTCACTTCGTGCACAGCCTTGGCTGTGTCCTCTGTCACCGTGCCTGTCTTGGGGTTGGGCATCAGGCCGCGCGGACCGAGCACACGCGCAATCTTACGCACCTGGGCCATGGCGTCCGGGGTGGCGATTGCGCTGTCGAAGTCCAGGAAGCCGCCTTGCACTTCCTTGATGAGGTCCTCCAGACCCACCTTCTCGGCTCCCGCGTCCAATGCAGCCTGGGCGGCCTCGCCCTGGGCAAAGACGATCACGCGCACGTTTTTACCGGTGCCGTGAGGCAGAGCTACAGAGCCGCGCACCATCTGGTCGGACTTGCGAGGATCCACGGTGAGGTGGAACGATACGGTGACCGTGGGGTCGAATTTGGGGGCGGGAAAGCTCTTCATGAGCTCCACAGCCTCTTCCACAGCGTAGGTCTTGGTGCGGTCCACCAACTGCGCTGCAGACGTATAACGTTTGGAATGTTTTGTAGACATAATAGAATTTGCAGTACGTTCGGGTTTGAGTTAATAACGATTCCCTCCTGCTGTTGGGAAAGGGGTTAGAGACCCTCGACTTCAATACCCATCTGGCGGGCTTGTCCGGCGATGATGCGGGCAGCTGCCTCCGGGTCCTTGGTGTTGAGGTCCGGCATCTTCGTGTTCACCACCTCCATGAGTTTCTCCTTGCTGATCTTGGCCACCTTTTTCTTGTTCGGTTCGCCGGATCCGCCGGAGATTCCGGCCGCCTTCTTGAGAAGGTTCGCCGCCGGAGGCATCTTGGTGATGAAGTCGAAGGACTTGTCTTTATAGACAGTGATCACGACGGGGAGCACGTCGCCGGTCTGCTTCTGAGTTTTTGCGTTAAACTCTTTGCAGAAGCCCATGATGTTCACGCCCGCCTGACCAAGTGCAGGTCCCACGGGAGGCGACGGATTGGCGGCGCCCGCCGGAATCTGCAGTTTGATTACTTTGACTACTTCTTTTGCCATGGTTTTGTTTGTTGGTTGTAACCGCCTCCTTCAATCGTTGCCGACCGAGAAAGGCGACTGAAAAAATTGATTAGGGTTGCTGTTCGACGTTTCGCGGTATGTTGCGCTCGTCCTCCGGCACGAGCTGCACCTGCGTGTAATCCAGATCCAACGGGTTGCTGCGCCCGAACATGGTGACACCCACACGCAGTCTCCCCCGCTCCTTGTCAACCTCCTCCACAATGCCTCTCTCCCCTTGGAAGGCTCCCTCCAGCACCACAACCTCGTCCTGCACGTTGATGACGATCTTCTGTCTCGTGCCCTCACTGCGGCGCGCTATCTCATTCATGAGGTCGCGAACGTCCTTGGCCGACATGGGGAGCGGCTCCTTGTTGCGTCCGCAGGCAAAGCTGATGACGCCGTCCACGGCCTGAATTTTGTACCACGCTTCGTTGTTGAGCGACCCATCCGGACGACGCAGGGCAAAATTGAGGTACACGTAACCGGGGTAAAGTTTGCGATCCTGCACGTACTTCTTGCCGTGGCGCACCTCTTCCACTTTTTCCATGGGAACGAGAGGCTCGCTCTGCAGCAAAGCTCCCATCTCCTCGTCCTCCCGGAAGAGTCTCTTGAGGTTCTCTACCGCACGTCTCTCCTTGTTGGAGAGCACATGGAGCACATACCACTGATCCTTCGGTTCCGGTACAGCTCGACGTGTCGTGGATTTGCGTTCGTATGGTCGGGACATAGCAGGTAGAAAATGTTTGAATGAGATGATCGTTGTTTGTTTCTTTACCTCAGGAAAGTTGTTCGATAGCCCATGTCACCACACGCGCCATCACAAAATCAAAAAACGCCACGTACGCCCCAAGCAATACCATCGCTATCAGCACCACCATCGTCGATCCCGCCAACTCCCGGTACTTCTTGAACCCCTTCACCTTCGTGTCACTCTCCCACGGCCATGAGCACTTCTTGAGCTCACTCTTCGTCGCTGATATAAACTGGGATGCCTTGCGGAACATATCTCGCGTCGGGTTATACGGTTTGGTGTCTTACGGGGCGTCTGTCTTGTTTCCTTTTGTTCCAGGGTACGAGAGGATCGAACTCCCAACCTGCGGTTTTGGAGACCGCTGCTCTACCAATTGAGCTAGTACCCTAAATATCTCACTCTCCCCTTTTCGGTCGGTGGAGGGGGCACCCCACTCGGGAGTACCCCCACCGCCCGATCTGAGCCACTCCTCGTCCCGCGCGGAACTCCGGCGCAGCCCGGTTTGAGTGAAATTGTCTCAGCTTAGCTGATTACGCTTTGATCTTCGCGACCTTGCCGGCGCCCACCGTGCGACCACCTTCACGGATAGCGAAGCGCATACCTTCCTCCATTGCAATGGGGGTGATGAGCTCCACTCCGATGGTCACGTTGTCGCCAGGCATCACCATCTCCGTGCCCTCAGGCAGGGAAACCGTGCCGGTCACGTCCGTCGTGCGGAAGTAGAACTGAGGACGGTAGTTCGCAAAGAACGGCGTGTGGCGGCCACCCTCCTCCTTCGTCAGCACGTAAACGGCTGCCTCAAAGGCGGTGTGCGGAGTCACAGAACCCGGCTTGGCAATCACCTGACCGCGTACGATATCCTCCTTCTTGATGCCGCGCAGCAACACACCTACGTTGTCGCCGGCCTCGCCCTTGTCGAGCAGCTTGCGGAACATCTCGATGTCGGTCACAGCCGTCTTCACCGTCGGCTTGATGCCCACGATCTCAACTTCCTCCATCTTGTTGATGACGCCACGCTCGATACGACCGGTAGCCACCGTGCCACGACCGGAAATGGAGAACACGTCCTCCACCGGCATCAGGAACGGCTTGTCCACCGGACGCTCCGGGGTCGGGATGTACTGATCCACCGCGTCCATGAGGTCCATGATGGACTTCACAGCCTCCGGGTCGCCCTCGAGAGCCTTGGTGGCAGATCCCTTGATGATCGGAATCTCGTCGCCCGGGAACTCGTAAGAGGAGAGCAAATCACGGATCTCCATCTCCACGAGCTCTGCCAGCTCCGGATCCGCAAGGTCCATCTTGTTCATGTACACCACGATGTAGGGAACACCCACCTGACGCGCAAGCAGGATGTGCTCACGGGTCTGCGGCATGGGGCCGTCCGCGGCGGACACAACGAGGATAGCTCCGTCCATCTGAGCGGCGCCGGTGATCATGTTCTTCACATAGTCGGCGTGCCCGGGGCAGTCCACGTGCGCATAGTGACGCTTATCCGTCTGGTACTCCACGTGGGCGGTAGAAATGGTGATACCGCGTTCACGCTCCTCAGGGGCGCCGTCGATTTGATCGTACGCCTTGAATTCAGCCTTGCCCTGGTCTGCAAGAACCTTGGTAATTGCAGCAGTGAGGGAAGTCTTGCCATGGTCAACGTGACCGATAGTCCCCACATTGACATGGGGTTTGGTTCGCTGGAATGCTTCTTTTGCCATAATGTTTGTGTTTTGTTTTGAGCTGCTTATTCTTGCATGAGCATCAAAGCTTCTGGCGGGACTTGAACCCGCGACCTCATCCTTACCAAGGATGCGCTCTACCACTGAGCTACAGAAGCGATCACGCTCCAGAGCCGTCCCACGAGGGACGGAAAAGCGGGGAAAATATACACGAATTTTCCCACCACGTCAACCATAATTTCGTGAAATGAATTAAAATTTC
>CANPXA010000024.1 GCA_947585525.1 uncultured Akkermansia sp.
CGATGAGCTGCAGGTCGTAGTTGAGTCCCGCCTCATTGGCGAAGGCGAGGGTGTGCAGCACGGTGTTGGTGGAGCCGCCCATCGCCATGTCGCAGGCGAAGACGTTGTCAATGCTGTCCTGAGTAACGAGGTCGCGCGGCAGAGGACCGCCCTGGATGGCCATTTCGACGGCTCGCCGGGCGGCTGCTCTCCAGAGCTCCTTGCGTTCTTCCGAGGTGGCGCCGATGGTGCCGTTGCCCGGGAGAGCGATGCCCAGCACCTCGCAGAGGCAGTTCATGGAGTTCGCCGTGAACATACCGGAGCAGGAGCCCGCGCCGGGACAGGCATGGCACTCCACATCATGCAACTCATCTTCAGAAATCTTACCCGCCGCGCAGGCTGCCACCGCTTCAAACACGCTGTTGAGATCCAGATCCTCGCCATGCCTCCCCTTCCCCACAGCCATCGGACCGCCGGAGCAGAAGATGGTCGGTATGTTGCAGCGAATGGCGCCCATGAGCATGCCGGGAACGATTTTGTCGCAGTTCGGAATGCAGATGCAGGCGTCAAACGCATGGGCGGAGAGCATGGTCTCCACGCTGTCGGCGATCAGCTCGCGGCTGGCCAGGGAAAATTTCATCCCCTGATGGGCCATGGCGATGCCATCGCATACGCCGATCAGGTTGAACTCAATCGGAGTTCCTCCCGCTTTACGGACCTCCTCCTTGATCAATTCGGCCACCTTGTTGAGATGGACGTGTCCCGGTATAACCTCGTTGAATGAATTGCAAATGGCGATGAAAGGCTTCCTGATATCCTCATCTGTCATTCCCGTAGCCCTCATCAAACTCCTGTGCGGCGCTCGTTCCAGTCCGGCTTTCGTTCTGTCCGATAACATAGCACGCCTATTCTACCATATTCCGATGTCATTTTCCAGCTTTTTCCCTCGGGAGCGCAGATAATTGTTGATAACCTGTAGATGAAGATATCCCTGCCCGTTGCGGATTCTCTTCGCCAGAGAGCTGAATTTTTCTTTAGGCTTGCAATTTGAGGCGATGGGGTGTAGTCTAGCCGCGCTCTCCGAGAGGGGACACAACAGCAGAACACATACACCATGGAAACCTTGAAAATCGAGAGAGCCCTGCTCTCCGTCTCTGATAAGACAGGATTGGAAGAATTCGCCCGGGGATTGGCAGCTCATGGAGTCCAGCTCATTTCGACCGGAGGCACCTGCAAATTCCTGCGTGATCTTGGACTGAAGGTGACGGAAATATCCGACTACACCGGGGCGCCGGAACTCTTTGACGGGCGTGTCAAAACCCTCCATCCCAAAGTTCACGGGGGGCTCCTTCAGCGGCGAGATCTCGCGGAACACCGTCAGCAGGCCAAGGACAACGATATTCCCACCATTGACCTCGTCTGCGTTAATCTGTACCCCTTTGAAGAGACCATCGCGAAGGACGGGGTTACCTTGGCCGAGGCCATTGAGAAGATCGACATCGGCGGACCGTCGATGCTGCGCTCGGCGGCCAAGAATTATGCGTCGGTCACCGTGGTGTCGGATCCTGCGGACTATGCCACCGTGTTGGAAGAGATGGAGTCGCACCGGGGAGGCACCACGCTCAAGACACGTGAGAAACTCGCCATCAAGGTGTTCGTGAGGACCTCTTCCTACGACAGCGCTATCTTCAACTACCTGGGACACCAAGCGGAGGACAGCACCAAGACCAACTTCTGTCTCAGCCTGCCTTTTGCTCAGACACTGCGTTACGGAGACAACCCTCACCAACCCAGTGTGCTTTACGGGGACTTTGAGAAGATCTTTACGCAACTCCAAGGCAAAGAACTCTCCTACACCAACGTGCTGGATCTGGATGCGGCTGCCTCCCTCATTTCTAATTTCCGTCGTCCCACCGTCGGCATCCTCAAGCACACGAACCCTTGTGGCGTAGGTCAGGACGACAGTGATCTCGTGGAGGCTTGGAAACTCGCCTATCGGACAGATACCCAGGCGCCTTTCGGCGGGGTCATCGTGATGAACCGACCGATGACGGAAGCGCTTGCCCGCATTGTCGGAGCCATTTTCACGGACGTGATCATCGCGCCGGACTACGAGCCTGAGGCTCGCGCCATCCTGCAGAAGAAGAAGAACTGCCGAATCATGCGCCTCAACATGGACGCCTGGAGGGAGTACTGCAAGACCTTGATGGTACGCTCGGCGCCCGGTGGATTCATGACGATGAAGAGGGATGACGAAGTCATGGGACTGGATGGACTGGAGAGCAAGGTCGTCACCAAACGCGTCCCCACAGCGGATGAGCTTGAGGCCATGCGTTTTGCCTGGCGCGTATGCAAACAAGTGCATTCCAACGCCATCGTCTTTACCGACAAGAACGGAACTCTCGGCATAGGAGCCGGACAGATGAGCCGGGTGGATTCCGCCAAAATTGCTGTTTGGAAGGCAGGTCAGGCAGGACTCAGCCTCAAAGGCAGTGTTATTGCATCTGACGGTCTGTTCCCCTTTGCCGATGGTTTACAGACGGCGATTGACGCGGGCGCCACGGCTTGTATCCAACCGGGGGGCTCCATCCGTGACCAGGAGGTTATTGACGCGGCTGATGCGGCCGGCATAGCCATGGTATTCACCGGAGTGCGCCACTTCCTGCACTGAATCTTCACTGCAAAGCTACTCTGAGAGGGTCTCCGTCTTTACACCATGAAACTCGGCGTCAACATCGACCACGTCGCGACCCTGCGGCAGGCACGGTATGCGGGGGATGAAACGACTGCGGTCGTACCGGAACCCTCCGTCCTGCAGGCCGCTCGAGCGGCTCTCGAAGGAGGAGCCGACTCCATCACGGTACACGTACGTGAGGATCGGCGCCATATGCAGGATGCAGATGCCCGGGAAATACACCGTGATATCCCTCTACCCCTCAATCTCGAGATGGGAGCAACCGAGACCATGCTCGAGTTTGCCGTGGGACTGCGTCCGGATTACATATGTCTGGTGCCGGAGAGGCGCCGGGAGGTGACCACCGAGGGGGGACTTGATGTGCAGGGGAGCCGGGAGCAAATGCAACGGCTCGTGGAGCAACTGACACAGGCGGGCTGCCGGGTGAGTATGTTCATCGATCCCGAGCTCGAGCAGGTAGAAGCGAGCGCTGCGGCAGGCGCCCCCATGGTAGAGCTGCACACAGGACGCTTCGCTAATACGGAGGGAGCACAACACAAACGGGAACTTCAGCGTCTCGTGCAAGCCGCAGCTCGCGCTCATAAGCTGGGACTGGAGGTGCACGCCGGACACGGCATCCGAATTGCACATCTGCCGGAACTTGCACAAGTTCCTCATCTCACGGAACTCAACATCGGACACACGATCATCTCGCGTGCCATTTTTGTGGGTTTGACTGCCGCCGTGCGGGAGATGAAGGAAGCGATGCAGAGAATCCGCTGGGAGATTTGAAGGAAAAGGAGGGGGGGGGGGCACCGGAGGTGCCTATGTACGATGTACGATGTACGATGTACGATGTTGAAAATTAGCGCGCTACGCGCGGGAGAGGCGGGGGCGGCGTTCCGCCGCCTATTTACGATTTATTTAAGCAGAGCCAAGGAGACGGCATGACGTAACTCCGGACGCTTTCTAGTCAACAACCAGCATTGTTTTCAAAAATTCGCTGCGCATTCGCTCCGCATCTCCCGCGCCGAATGGCGCGTTAAAATCCAAATCGTAAATCGTAAATCGTAAATCGTAAATCGTAAATCGTACATAGCAAACGCATTTTCAATGCGTTTGCCCGGCTGTTCCTCTGATTGAGCTTTACAAAACCAAAGAGTAATGATATAAGAACCCCATAGCTAATAAATCTTTCCCATGAACATGAGGAGAATTGAAACAGCGTTGAAAAGGACTGTCCTCGGCTTGTTCTGTGCCCTGCTCATCGGCACGGGCATGGTCACTGCCCTCGAGATCAGTGATTTGCATCTTCCTCTCACTCGTGATGTCGCGGATGACACCCTGAGCAAGGATTACGTATCGGAGGTACTCAACGATGGGACTTTGAGGCGCACATGGCATTTAAAGAACCGGAAGGTATTTGTCGATTTTGATGTCAAGACAGGCGATGCCATCCTCATTGCTGTCGTTTATGAAAAACCTGTGGCGACGAAAGTCGGATTGGCGGATGCAAAGGCTCTTGCCAACGGGAAGTTCGCGAAGGGGAGCAAGTGGACGCCGCCCAAGAACGATGCCGCGAGCAAGATGCTGTACGATGACTACGGGTTGGAGAATGTATTGCGCCGTATGCTGGAAGATAATTCCATGCTCTTCTGTGAAACGGATAAGGATAAGAAAAAAATCCGCAGAATATCTGCATTTGCAGCCAAGCCTAAAACAAACCGTTGGGAACTCCTCACCATTGAACCTCGCGGCAACAAGACTACCGCTATGGGAGGGAGCGTGGGACCGAATGACGTGGACGAGATTTACAAGGACGAGGATCGCCGCCGTACCATCCCCTTGGCTTCCTCATCCGGAAGTTCCACAGCCACCGCCCCGACACCTTCCGATACTTCCTCTTCCACCAATGCTCGGCGTCCGCACCGCACGGTGATGGGCTCCAGAGGAGGCTATTCCGGTGAGGATGATGTTTATCAGGTCACAGGTCCCTCCATCGATAGTCTTGACACCCTTGATTCGAGTAAGGCAAGCGGAGGAAAGCGAGAAGAAGGTTCTTTGGGCTTTACTCAGGCTCCCCCGGATTGGCTGAAGAAGGTAGGAATCAAACAACCGGAGTGGTGGCATTACATCGCTCTTGGGATTGGCGGGCTCGTTTTGCTCCTCGCCATCATCAGTTCCATTGCCAAGAGCAGCTCTCGCGCTAAACAGCGCAAGCAGTACAAAAAACTTGTTCCCAACGCCCCGCTTCAAGGAAAAACCCGCATCAACAAGCGGTAAATCCCCGTTGATTATTTCTTCACAGGGACTGCTGGGCACACGTTGTTCAGCAGTCCTTTTTAATCGAAGTCGTGGGGCGGGACGAGGTAACAAATGAAGAGTTCCGTACCTTCAGAGTAAAGATGTATTGCAATCCTGCCGGGTTCATGCCGTACCGTGTAAGCATCATGATCCGTCGGGGGGCGGGGAGAGAAGCGCATCATGTTCTCCGGCGCCAACACGGCGGAGCGCAGTACCCCTATCAGATGCCGGTTGCTCATGGCGAGCATCTCCTCAAAATTGGTCACCGGTAAAGTTAAAGATGGGATATGGGGTATGGCCACGGCACGGTCACTATACTCTTCTTGACTGCGCAGTCAAGACTTTTCATCTCTACAATCCTGATTTCCGGACATCCGCATTGAATGCAAAACCCGGTAAAATTTACCGGACGCGCATCCCTACATTCTTATGATGGAGGGCGCTTTTCGATACTGCATTTCTTCTCCATCTCGGCAAAACGGCACACCCTCGTTAGCATTTCGGCCAACCACAAGTCATTCGGCGGGAGTTTGACCGCATCGGCGATACGTTCGGGATTGATGATGCGAGTGAAGAGAGTGTAGCACACCTTTTTATCATTCAGAGCCACCTTGTCGATTCCAAACCCGTTGGTCCTTTTATTGGCAGACCAGTACGTGAGATAGCGCTGTCCGTCCACCTGCCTGATACCGAGAAAGATGACGAGATGACCTCGCTCGTTTACCCCGGCTTGCGATGAGAAAAAGATTTTGAGAAAATCTCCGGGTCGAGCGTATTCCGGGGAGGTGAAGGAATAACCGGCATGGAGGTCATGCACCCATTTGGCGCAGCCCGGTCCGTTCGCGTTGAATCTTCCCCAACTGAGGGCGCCATCCGGATGTGTCTCCAGAACCCTGAGGGCATGCCAGAGTTCAGGGGGAAAGACAACTCTCTTTTGTCGTTGCTCCCAATCCTGCAGGGCGCGGAGCATGACCATGTAGCAGGCAGCAGAACAAAAGGAGGGAGAAGCCCCTTGGGGACTTACCTCCAACGTTCGTCTCTCCGGGCGCCACACAACACCACGCCGGGCAAGTCGTACCTCCGCCGCACGGTCGGAAGCATAGCCTCCACCGGCAGGCATAGCATGCACCGCTTGCAAAATGTACGGATTGAGTTCTGAAGCCGATAAAAACGGGACAAGGATAAACAAACCGACGAAAAAAGCTAGACAACAAGTTTTCATCAAGCGCTCTTAATTGGGAACGAGCTCAAGCAAGTCGAGAGAAGAGGCTGCTCGAAAAAGGGTCGCTACCCGTTGCACCTGCTCTGTCAGTCATGAGTTCACGACCGAGTTCAATCTGCACATGGGAACCTCCTAGATCCGGCAGCTCATCCGCCATTTGCGTCGTGCTCTTCCAACGAAAGAATCCTTCCCCGACCTCATCCCCCTGATAGGCTTTCTGTTGCAACGGTGACATCACGAAGCGTCTTCCTCCAGTTTGGAATAGGCAAAAACCTCATCCGGATCATCACCGTGCAAAGGCTTCTCTACCTTGCTGCGGAAAAGTCGCATGATAAACACAAAGGAGCAAGGGATGAAGAAAACTCCCAGCCCCGTGGCAATCGTCATGCCGATCACGACCACAACGCCGATAGCATTGCGAGCCAAGGCCCCTGCCCCCTCGGCCACAAGAAGAGGCACGCAACCCAAAATGAATGCGAATGAGGTCATGAGGATCGGTCGGAGTCGCATACGAGCCGCCGTTACGGCAGCCTCCAACAAACCGAGTCCTCGCTCCATTTGCAGCACCGCGTACTCCACGATAAGGATCGCATTCTTGGCTGCCAGTCCGACCAGCATTACCAAACCTATCTGTGCGTAGAGGTTGAGTTCAATGTTGTACATCCACAGACCCAGGAAGGCTCCCAACACCGCCACGGGAACCGACAAGAAGATAGCCAGTGGAAGAGTCCACTTCTCATACAGAGCAGCCATAATGAGAAAGGCAAACAGAGCCGACAGCGCAAAAATAGCTCCCAAACCGAGACCCTCCTGCACTTTCTTTTCCTGGAAACTCATGTCGATATAATCCATGGCGTACTTGGTGGTATCCATCGTCTCGTTGAAGCAACTCTCAACGGCTGCCATGGCTTGTGCCGTGGAATATCCTTCGGCCGGAGTTACATTGATACACGCCGCGTTGTAATTATTCATGTGGAAGACGAATTCGGTATCGGCGATGTCCTTAATAGTGACGAGGGTGCTCAAGGGAACGGACTCTCCGGCACTGTTTCGAACGTAAAAATTGGCAATTTGATCCGTGTTGACTCGACTGGCTCCGGCTGCCTGAAGGTACACCTGCCACTGTTGCCCGAACTTCGTAAAGTAGTTCACAAATTGAGAGCCGTTGAAACACTGCAGCAGCGCGTTGGCCGACGAGTAATCTACACCCTGCGCCAGACACTTGTCCTTGTCAATAGCGATACTCTTTTGCGGCACCTGAGGAAGCATCATGTCCGTTGCAGCGGCGATGGCCGGGTGTTTGCGCAGAGCCTCCTCATAACGTTGAGCCTGATCGTAGAGGGCGGCAACACCCTGTCCCTCCATATCCTCCAGCACCACAGAAACTCCGTTGCCCGTTCCTACACCGGGAATGGCCGGAGGACTCGTGACAAAGGTGACGCCATCAGCTCCGCTGAGGAGAAGAGCCATGGTGAGGCGTTTTTGCACATCGACGGCCGTCGGTCTTTTGCCGTTTTCCATCGCGGGACGTTGCTCAAAATCCTTCAACATGACGAAATAGGTCATCGCGTTGGTCGTTTGCACGTCGATGATGATATTCATGCCGATGATGGAGATCACATTTTCGGTGGCAGGATCCTGGGAAAGAGCTTTTTCGACGGCGACGGTCTGCTCGGTGAGTCGCTGCAGGGAAACCCCCGGCTTCATGATAACCCCGCAGAGCAAAAAGCCCTGATCTTCGTCCGGCAGGAACCCACCCGGCACTTGCTTGGAGACGGGCCAGATACAGACAGCGAGCGCTGCCAAAAGAGGAATGGAAATCACGAGATGGCGGCACATCCACCCGCACACTCGGGAGAATCCGGCCGCCAGTTTCTCATATCCCCTGTTGAAGAGGTTGTAGAGGGGAGTGAGCAGAGAATGTCCCTCCGATTTTGGCTTAAGGAGGAGGGCCGAAAGAGCCGGCGAGAGTGTCAGCGCATTGAAGGCGGAAATCAACATCGATACCGCTATCGTCACGGCAAACTGCTGGAACAAGGTTCCCGTGATGCCCGGCAACAAGACCGAAGGCAAGAACACGGCCGCCAGCACGAGAGCTATAGCCACGACCGGTCCACTCACCTCCCTCATCGCGGCAAATGTCGCCTGCCTAGCCGTCATGCCGCGCTCCATGTGAGACTCTACCGCTTCCACCACTACGATAGCATCGTCCACAACGAGCCCTATGGCGAGCACCATGCCGAGCAAGCAGATCGTGTTGAGCGAAAATCCAAGGATCGGGAAGAAACAGAACGTAGTGACCAGTGAGACAGGCACGGCTATCAGCGGTATGAGAGTGGCTCGCCAGCCTTGCAGGAATATAAATACCACGATAGCTACCAGCACCAGAGCCTCAAACAGAGTCTGAATGATCCCATTGATCGAATCCACCACGGGTGTCGTCGTATCCAACGCGACAAAGCCACGCATCCCTTCCGGCATCACCTTTTCTTTCTCCGCAAACAACTTGCGCAGACTCTCCGCCGTCTCCAGAGCATTGGCATCAGCCGACTGATAGATGGCGATTGCAGTGGCGGGCTGGCTGTTGACTCTACCTGCCAACGAGTAGCTTTGGGAACCGAGTTCGATACGGGCAATGTCGCGCAAGTGGACGGCTTGTGTGCCATCCTGATGCACAATGATGCTCTCAAATTCCTCCACACTTTCCATACGTCCCCGATTGCGAATCGTGTACGTGAACTCCTGACCATCGGGCATAGGTTCTGCTCCTACCGCGCCTCCGGGGTTGATCGTGTTCTGCGAATTGACGGCGTTGTAAACCTCCTGCACCGATATTCCTTTCTGAGCCATTTTTTCACTGTCCAGCCAGATGCGCACCGCATAGCGTCCGCCGAACACCATGACATCGCCCACCCCGTTCACGCGCTTGATGGGGTCCACCAAGTTGATGTAGGCATAGCCCGTAAGATCGATGGGATTGAAGAAGCCCTGGGGGGAATCGATGGCGTACATGATGAGCGGCAAACCGGAGAACTGCTCGATCGTGACGCCCATCTGCGCAACGGTCGTAGGCAATTGGGAAGTAGCCTGACTGTAACGCATATAAGTGAGCTGTTGGTCGGTATTGGCATCGGTACCCGGTTCAAAAACCACGTTGATGCTGCAGGTGCCGTTATTCGAGGAGGTCGAATTCATGTAATCCATCCTCTCAATTCCGGAGAGTTGGAGTTCGATTGGGGTCGCCACCGAATCCGCCACTTCCTGGGCATTGGCTCCGGGGTATGTAGCGCTCAGGTTGATCGTCACGGGTGAGATATCTGGGTACTGCGAGATGGGCAGACCGGACATGCTGATGATGCCGAGCAGAGTCGTAACGATGGCGATGACTGCCGCGATGATGGGGTGTTTGATAAAGAATGGAGACATAGCTTGAAGTGGTAATTAGTCCTTCGTGGAGGGTTGAGTTGAGGCGCCGTGTTGGTCCACCGGCAAATTGGCGGAGGAACTTCCGCCGTTGCCGTCGGCCGTCACGGATTCCACCACGGTGCGAGTGGGTTCATAGTGATAGGGGGTCGGATTGAGTTTATTGACGTGGGCTCCCGCCTTTTCGTTGGCTGCATACACCTGCGCGGCCATCAACGAACCTTCCACGACCACGGGAACGTTCGACATATCCTCAAAGCCCAGTTGCCGGAGCACCATCTCCATCACCGAGGCGTATCCCTGACCGGTTGCGATGAGGTCCAGTTCATCCTTGGCATCGGCCTGTTTGAGAACGAATCCACGAAAATCTTCAACGCCTCCTTTTTTCAGAAGCAGGGCATCCCAATCCGCTAACCCGGCTGCCTGCGGCGCATCATCTGCCGGAGCTTTACCCCCGTTCATCTTGGTCAGAAATTCTCGAGCATTTGATACTTCCGCTTTTTTGAAGAGCAGCTCTTTCCAGTCCTTCACCCCTGCTCCGCTCAACACGATGTTCTCCAAACTCGGCGCCTTGCTCTTCGCCAATATCATGGCCGTGACAAGACTACGGTCGGCATCCACAACCTGCATGGGCTGAAGTTGACCCGGTTTCCCTTCCTCCTCCGCCACAGTTACGTTAACGATCGAGCCTCGCTCAATGGGCAACATCTGCGGAGCCCCGTCCGGACGCACCAGCACAAGGATGTCCCGCCCTTTCGCATTCATGGGGGCACGTGCGGGTACGAGGTAAGCTCCCTTCTGCGAGTTCAAGCCGGCGCGCACGCGCACAGGCATCCCGCTGCGCAAGCCCCCATCGGCATTCTCGATATGACCGACAACCTTCAAGGTCCCCGTGGTACGGTTCAGCGAATTGTCAGCTGAGACGACATGTCCCTTCGCGGGGTACAAACTATCATCCTCCAGGATGACGTCAAATCCGGGCTTGGAGTCACCTCCCTGTCGATCTCCTTTTGACTCATATGCCGTGATTCCTTGCAGAGCTCCTTTCCCGCTCACTTGAAAATCCACTCGCATAGGGTTCACCGAGGAGAGGGTAACGAGAGGTTCAGGGTCGGACGGAGAGACGAGCGTCCCGACGGATGGTTTGTGGATACCGATGCGACCGTCGAAGGGTGCACGGATAACGGTATAATCCAAGTTGATTTTAGCGAGACGCAAAGCCGCTTCCATCTGGGCTACACTGGCTTCTGCTTTCAGTACGGCGGCCTCCTGACTCTTGATGGCGCTGGCTGCATCCGTGAGTGTTTTGTCCGAGATCGCCCCGGGGGTTCCGGCGTTGAGTTTGGCATATCGGTCGTAATCTTGGCGTGCACGGTCCAACTGAGCCTGAGCCTGCTCTGCCGTGGCCTGAGCCATGAGCAAGTTAGCCTGAGCCTCATCAACAGCGGCGCGGAAAAGCGCGGGATCGATGGTAAAGAGAACGTCTCCTTTCTTCACGAGAGCCCCGTCTTTGAAATGTTGTCTGAGCAGAAAGCCGCTCACTTGGGGACGTATATCCGTTTCTTCCACACCACGCAAGGAACCGAACCATTCATCCGGCACGCTGACGTCCTGCCGCAGGAGGTGACTCGTCTTCACCGGAATGGGGGGCATCGTAGCCTTGGCATTCGGATTTTCAGCAGGTCTCTCCTTGCCGGCCGCGGCTGCAGCCACAGCGGGGAGCATCTGTGGTTTGTAGGAGAATGGGAGTTGTTCAATCGTTCCGCGAGGGGTGGAGTCTCCTTCCGGGATGCGACTGTTGGCAGAGGAAATGTTAGCGGCGAAGACAGAATTCTGTTCATCCGAAACAACAGGAGCGTCCGTCGGTTTGTCGTAGCCCAGTTTTCTGAGAGTGTCGGTCAGATCTTCGCGAAGACCTGTCACTGCTACCATCTCCTGTACAGAGCTGTAACCGTCCGGTTCCCGCACGTTCACGCTGTAGGTGCCACCATTCACCACCGGTACCATGTGCGGTTCATTTTTCGGATCCACGATAATAATGAAGTCGTTCCGGAGAACACTGCGGATAGCCTGCTTGGGCACGAGCAGGGCGTCTTTCTGTGAGAGAGGTATGCGCAAGCGCACCGGCATACCTCCGCGCAAGACGTGTTCAGGATTCATCACCTCGCCCGTGACATTGATCAGCCCTGCTTCACTCACTTTGCTTTCCATCGCTGTCAATTTCCCCTTCTCCGAGAACGTACTCCCATCCTCCAGCACAATATCGACCGGAGGAGGTGGTGGCAATTTCACTCTGTCTCGTGAGGAGAAGTCCCCATACTTGCGAAAAGCGTCAATCATATTGTCGCTGTTGATGGAGAAGTCCAGACGGATGGGATCAACCGAGGCAATGTTGGCAAGCTTCGTTGAGGGGCTGACGAGGTCGCCCTGAGAGACTTCCGCGGTACTCATGATGCCATCGTAGGGGGCGCGGATGACGGTGTAGTCCAAATTGATCTGCGCCTTCTGCACGGCGGCCTTGCTTTGTTCTTCTGCCGCCTGCGAAGCGTCCACCGCAGCCTTGGCTGCGCGCAGTCGTTGCTGGGCATCTGTGAGTTCCTTCTCAGAGACAGCTCCGTTGTCCACCAACTGGGTGTAGCGGTCGACGTCCATCTGGGCCTGCTCGCAAGCAGCCTTGGCGGAGGTTACATTCGCCTCGGCAGCCTGGAGGTTTGCCTGAGCCACGGCAAGTTCTGCTTCAAAAACAGCCGGATCGATGCGAAAGAGCACATCTCCTTCCTTCACGACACTGCCGTTCTTGTATTCCTGAGAGAGGAGGAAACCTGTGACGTGAGGGTGGATATCGGTGTCTTTCAAACCACGCAAGTAGCCGAACCACTCTCCTTTATCGGTTACCTTTTGCTGGATGATGGGGAAAGTGCGCACTTGCGGAGGAACTGATTTTTCTCCGTTCTCAGCTTTTTCGCCACAGCCCGAAGCTGCGAGAACCAGTGCAGATACGAGAAGGGTCGCCACCTGCATCCTGTTGATTTTACTTTGGTGAGTTGTTTCTTTCATAAATAAATCGGTGTCTGCTAGGAACAGGATCGAACGATGATAAAGATAATAACGACAACGATGGTGACAGCTAAACCATCCGCTTTCTTCTTCACGTCCTTCTGCTCATCGACCTCATCTCGCGGTCCTCGGTTTTGCGGCATGTACTGTTGATAGGTCGGACGCAGCTCCTGTCGCTTTCTAACCGGCTGAGGCGCTTCGATTCTTCCTGCCTCTCTTCCGGAATCAAGAACATCAAGATTTTCTCCATTCGTTTCCCTCGGTGGAAGCGAGGATTTTATCTGCTCCGACAGCACACGAATCCCCTGCGGCAGCGATGAAAGGGAATGGGTTCGTTCGGCAAACTCCCGAACCCTTTCCTCCTGCTCCTTCACCATGGCGTGAAGTTTTTCCAGCAACGCCGCGGACATTTCCTCCAGAGCTTTTTTCTGAGCCTCCGTCTCACGAAACTCCGTTGCGCTTTGCACGCCAACTCCCGCGGATTCGTTTTCCTTCTCAGGACTGGTCATTTCATCGCTCATGCCTTCATCTCTTCGTTGATTGTGAGGTCCCCTTTTGTCTGAGCCTCCTCCTTCATCATACGCAAAACATAGGAAATGACCTTCTGCCGGTCTCCATGAGCTGCCCACACAGCATACAGAAAATCAGCCGGGGCTATGTCTCCGTGCGTCCTCAAGAAGGCACGATCCTTTTCACAGTAGAACATAAGGTTGCGCGGCAGCGTACCATGTAATTTTGCTTCCGCCTTGCGGATGATTCGCGGCAGGTAGGCTATGTCCTGAAATTCGTCGCTTTCCCTGGGAATATCACTCTCTTTGAGTTGCACAGCCCCACCCATGATGCCTCGTTGATTCGTCAAAAAAAACGCCCGCCTGGCTGCCGCTATCAGGAGAATGGACGATGGCGTCGGATCACCCAGCGTGGCGTAATCTGCGACATAGTCGTACATCTCCTGGGGCATATAACCCATACTCGCAAGAAAAGCCTGCTCCCCGGGCAGGAAAAACTGCTCGGCTCCCATCCGGCCTTGTTCGTGGAAACGGTACACCGCCGCGGTGAACACCTGCATGAATCGATCGTTCCACTCCATGCTTCCATTATAGTCTCCGGTTCTCACCCTTGCAAGTAAAAAGAGCCTGCAACGGCTTTCCTGTGGATCGCAAAATTAAATGCAACAGGTTCTTGGCACAAAAAAGGGTGCCAAGAAGTTCAAAGTATGCTAGAGTAATTTCAACCAAAACAACCCAGACACTATGAACCAAGACACCCAAACGCATTGTAACTCCGTTGCCCGAAAAGGCAAGCACATTACTTTCTC
>CANPXA010000025.1 GCA_947585525.1 uncultured Akkermansia sp.
CCACCAGCACGGTCGTCCCGCTGTACGGTGTGCTCTTTTGGACTCCATCAGTCGGTCGTACTCCTCCCAACTTAGGTGGATGCACGGTGTGAACACGTCGCCGGGCTCCGTGCGCCAGGTGTCGATGAGTTGCTGGATCACCCACGGCGGGCAAAGGGGATTATCTCCCTGCAAATTGATAACCAACTCCGGCTTCTCCTGACGACGACAAACCGCATCCCAGCACCGTTCTGTTCCGCTTCGGCACGTCTCAGCCGTCATCACTGCCGGTATTCCATGCTCCGTACAAAAGCTGGCGATACGTTCGTCATCCGTTGCCACCACGTACTCACATCCCTCATTGTGCCGACAGATACAAGCCGCTATGTCTGCTACACGGCGTATCATCTCCACTCCTCCTATCTTCACAAGCGGCTTCCCCGGCAATCGAGTGGAAGCATATCGCGCCGGTATCACGAGCAATATTGAGGTTTTGTCCATACTTCCCCTCTATACTAGCCCATTTGCTCCCCTTTGCCAAGCAGAAAGCCGGGGCAAACGCATTTCCAAATGCGTTTGCCATTTACGATTTTGCCACCTCTAAAAACTACCAGGGTGAAAACCAAGAGAAAAACAGTTGAGGAGAAAGGAGTCAAAAAAAAGGGAAAAATGGGAAAAATGTCCGAGAGGATACGTACCATCGATTGCCCGCTATCTAAAAAACGAGTTTTTAGAGGTGCCAGATTTTCGATTTACGAATTACGATTTATTGATAACGTGCGCATTGCGCAAATTTTTCGGGTCATGAACGTATGCAGAAGGATTTCTCGGAGCCATCATCAAAGAACCGCTTGTTGTCATGAATTTTGACAGGTGTAAACGATGATATCAGTCAGTAAGAATGTAGATTGCAAAATCCAATGCAACAGATCGACAGCACAAGGGAGATGAGTTATGGTTGACCGGGCAGAGTTGTTTCCAGCTCGGTCAGGACCTTTCCAAATGGGTCAGGCTCTGTTTCCCTGTTCGGTTATTTTCTTGGTCATTTCACTGCGCACGATAACGCAGATGTTGGTGTAGAGGATATGCTCGTAGTAGGACCGACCCACCAATCAAATGCAGTTTTGCTTTTGATTCGCTCTATCCCAGCACCCTCCCATGCCGGAAATCTTCACCGCCATATTTTATCACTGGACCATTGCGGATTTGTGAATCCTAGATGTTTGTACAATTCAGGGATGGCGGGTTCAGTACTTGATATAAGCTCCTTACACCTATCCCGCCATTTGCTCTTTGGGGCTATTTTCCCCAAGATGATCGCACAAATACATAAAGCTGCGGCTGTCTTATCGAGTTCTGCCGTACGAGAGATCAGTTCTCTGTCCTGCCGCAGTATGGGAGTCTTCTTCTTACTGAGCCATGTTTTATCCCATATTCTTGACTGATGTGCGCAAGAATTTCGCACATCCTTCAAAAAGGCTATTGCTGACAGAAAGAAAGAGGCATAGGGGATTCCCATCTCTTTTGCAATCTTCTTTACAATCTTGTCAGGGAGACAGATTCTGAGCAAAGTATGTATGTTTCCCAGAGTGGCAAACTCGACGTAAGTCCACGCAGCGAGGGAATCAACATTCACACCTTTTTTTATACTTTTGTCATATCCTGCATAGTTTTCGAAATTATTATCGTAGTTGCTCTGAATAAGGGCCTTTACTTTTCTCCTCTCTTCCTCCTTTTTTTGCTGCGCTTCGAGAGCATCCCCCACAAAACTCTTCATGTATTTTTGAGGGTCCGATTGTGGACGAGGAAAGGAATGAGAACCTTTCACCCATTGATAGGCGACCTGAGTACGTAATGCTATTTCAATTCGGGAAATAGCATCGAACAGCAAATTCCTGAGTCTCCTATCGAACATATACCTTGCCATGACATTCTCCCAACGCACGCCAGCTTGGAAAAAGAGTTCTTTTCCTTTTTCTCCTTCTCTAGTTTCTGTAAACGGGTGCCAGTAGGCAGACAAACGATAGTAGTTTATGTATCGAAGCCTCTGTTTTATTTCTTCTCGCAGCTCTCTTTCATCCAGTTCACGACTCTGCATCTCTCTGCCGAGGATGATATCCACTTGCTCGTCGAAATTTTTGAAGGGCTTCGTCATATCGAACATAAAGCGACCCCGGAGGGACGAACCGCAGCCGGGGTCAAGTTTGCGGGTTGTACACTGCACGTGCAGCGTCTGCGGGTCGACCGCAGAACCGCCTTTCTGGACCCAGACTATACTACACCTCAGTGAAAGTCAAGAAATTCTACAAAAATATTTTGATTTTGTGGATTGCAAAGTTCAATGCAACAGGTTAACAGAACAAAGGAGGGGGTCTGATGCTCCAAACACGTGGCTCACGAAGCAGGCGCTTTGCTCTCTGCTGCGAGGCGGTTACTGTTTGAGCTGTGGTGGGCAGGGCAGAGTTGTTCCCAAGTCGGTTAGCGCCTTTCCAAGCTCTGCCTGCTTGTTTGCCTGTTCGGAGATTCTCTTGGTCATTTCACTGCGCAGGATGGCGCGGATGTGGGCACAGAGGATATGCTCGTAGTAGGGAGTGCGTCGCGCTATGTCCCACCACCCGACCGCACCTTCATGATTCGGCTTTTGCCATAGCTTTTGAGCCATTCGCTATCATCACCCTTCAAATTGCAGTATAAATTTCAGTGTAAAGCCTACGCCTTCATCCTTCCGTCACCATTTTAATCCTCTCCTCGCATGACTTTAGCTTCCTCTGTCATACGTTACATTTATTTTTACAATCCACAATCAGTCAATAAGAGCATTTTTTCTGTTGATGAACTTCTCTCAAATGTGTTTGCCCCACACGTGTCCCAATAAAATTTTCTTTAGGAGCAATTCAATCCATTTCCTGTGCGCTTTTCCATAGACGATGGACAAAACTGCCTTACAGCCGCCGGACGCCTTGTGCATTGCATATCCCGCGCGTAGCGCGCATTATTTTTAAATCGTAAATCGTCCATCGTCCATCGTAAATTGGCAAACGCATTTCCAAATGCGTTTGCCCTGTTCCTTGCTTGCGCATTGGTCACACGTGTGGTACAATTGATGCCGATGTTTCGTTTATGTTCCGTCATCGCGCTGGTCTTCTCGTTCATCACCGTGGTTTTCGGGGCGGGAGAGGTCGTGCTGGATATCGGTCACAGCTCATCCAGCCAAGGAGCGCAGACCCCGGGGGCCGTGCGAGGGACCATCATAACAGAATACGCCTTCTGGTGCAAATATGCTCCCGTTGTCAAACGCGAAGTGGAGCGCGCCGGTTTTCGCTGCATCATCATCAACCGCGGTA
Source organism: uncultured Akkermansia sp. (assembly GCA_947585525.1). Lineage (GTDB taxonomy): Bacteria > Verrucomicrobiota > Verrucomicrobiia > Verrucomicrobiales > Akkermansiaceae > Akkermansia. The sequence goes on from CANPXA010000025.1 coordinate 3,324, forward strand.
ATCCACCCGGCTCTGAACCCCTCGCGAGCTATGTGCGCGCCGGTCGCGTCGTACACCTCATGCGTCCCGACCGGGGAGCGCAACGTTACCCCTCACGCTACCACCCGGACCGCGTGGCAAGCGGCATGGTAAGCGCCGACTACGCCATTTGGAAACGCGCCGCCTGCATCGTTTTTCTACACCACAACAACATCTCCTCCCGATGGCTGCGCAAGCCCTGTCAGGGTCTCATCCTCTGCAACAAATACAACGGTCTCCGTCTTGCCGACTGCATCAAATCATCCTTGGAATCCGAGGTGATCAATCACGGGATGAACAACGGCGGGATCGCCTGCCGCATCATGATCCGCCACGTGGATGCGGATCGGGCTGCCGGCTGGCTCAACGCCTGCGATGATTCCGGCATCCCCGCCGCCGTCGTTGAAGCCGCCTATCTGGACAACTATCAGCACGCCCTGTACCTCTCTACCGATGCCGGGGCACAAGCGTACGCACGCGCTGTCGGACACGGCATCGTGCGCTACATGAAGCAGTACAGACGCGAGCCCCGCCATTTCCGCGCCAATGAAAATGCGCCGGATGAGGGTTCCTTCGGCTACGCGAAGGAGTCTCGCCGTCTCCGGGTTCCCGGCGCTAAACGCCTGATTCGTTGATCGCCGCCCGCATCGCTTTCACATCCGCCGTCACGCCGAACCACTTCTCAAACGAGAGAGCCCCCTGCCCCACAAGCATATCCCGGCCGTCGCAAACACACAAGCCTTTCTCCCGCGCCCTGCGTTGCAGCGCGGTATCGTGCGTGATGAGGTCGAAGACGGTATGCTGCTCCGCCCGCAGCAGATCCGGATCAACCGGCGGCGGATCATCCTCGGAGAGTCCGAGGCTCGTGGCATTCACGACGACGACGGCTTGATCCATGGCGCTCTTCATCTGATCAGCATCTTGCAAGGAATATGTCGTGATCTCAAGCTGGGGCGCAATCCCGCGCAGCCTGCCCGCCAACTGCTCCAGCTCCGGTCGCGGACGATTCGCCAACAAGAGACGCTTGCAGCCCGAAAGGGCGCACTGCATGGCCAACGCGCTTCCCGCGCCGCCGCAGGCTCCGAGGATAAGGATACTCTCCGTCTCCGTATTCGTCCCATGCCGGAACTCCAGAGCGCGGACAAAGCCGGGTCCGTCCGTGTTCAGACCATCGACGATTCCATCGCGGAACACGAGCGTATTCGTCGCTCCGCTCAAACGTGAAAGCTCGTCCACCTCATCCGCCACGGCACGCGCCTCCCGTTTGAACGGCACAGTCACGTTCACCCCCAGAAACTCCAGCTTCCGAAGTCGTTCCACCAGCTCACGGAAAGCTCCGGGCTCCTTGGAACAGAGGATGCGCACGTAGGAACCGTCAATGCCGGCGGCGTGCATGGCCGCGTGCTGGATGGCAGGGGAGAGCGAATGAGCGATCGGATTGCCCACCACACCCAACCGCGGACGTGGCAATGCGTCAACCAGCCTCTCCAACTCCTCGATGGTGCAGACCTCCTGCATGGTCGGGAAGGGGGGCGTACCCCGTTAATTTTCCGGCGAACCGTCCTTACCCACGGTGTGCACGATCTGACTCTTCACAAACTTGACCACCACATTCGGCGCCACTTCCAGCCGTACGGAGCTGTCCTTCACCTCGCGCACAATGCCATACAGACCACCGGCTGTGATGACCTTGTCGCCGGGCTTGAGGGCATCCTGACGGGCTTTGAGTTCCTTTTGCTGCTTACGCTGGGGGCGGATGGCGATGAAGTAGAAGATGACGAAGATGAGCACCAGCGTGATGATCATCTGCATACCACCTCCTTCGGGTTGTTGTGCGGCGGCTTGCGCCACAATGATTGCGTTGTTCATAGTAGTTGATGAGCTTGGTAGCGCGAGATGAAGCTGCTTTTGAAGGCAGCGTACCGACCGGACTCGATGGCTTCTCGCGCTTGAGCCATGAGCCGGAGATAAAAGTGCAGGTTCTGGAAGGAGAGCACGCGAAGCGCCAGCATCTCTCCCGCTCGGAAAAAATGACGCAAAGCCGCCCGGGTAAATCGCGCCACGTGCGGATGACTCTCTTCGTGGATGGGACGCTTATCGTCCTTCCATTGTTCATTGGTGATGTGCATCGGTCCATCCGGAGTCAGCGCCACACCGTGCCGCGCCAACCGAGTGGGCATTACGCAATCAAACATATCCACTCCTCTTTCGATCATCTCCAAGATTTGCACGGGAGTGCCCAGGCCCATGGCATAACGCGGCTTTCCCTCCGGGAGGTAGGGCGTGGTGTGCTCGATGGCGCGCAGCATCTCCTCCTCCGGCTCGCCCACGGACACCCCGCCGATAGCGTAGCCTTCCCAGTCCATCCCCGCCAGCTCCTGCGCGCACTGCTGTCTCAAGTCGGCATAGACAGAGCCCTGCACGATGCCGAAGTGCAACTGCGGTTTTCCGCCGCTCGTGGGTTGATGATCCTGCACCCAACGCTTGCACCTCTCCGCCCAACGCAGGGTGTAGCCCATGGACTTCTCCGCGTATGCACGATCACAAGGGTACGGCGGGCACTCGTCGAAGAGCATCGCTATATCCGCCCCGAGATTGGCCTGAATCTCCATGCTCTTCTCGGGACTGAGCAGCATCTCCGCTCCATCCACATGATTCCGAAAACGCACGCCTTCCTCGCTGATCTTGCGTAATTGCGCCAAACTCCACACCTGAAAACCACCGGAATCCGTCAGCATCGGCCTCTCCCAACCGGCGAACCGATGCAGTCCGCCCAGCCTGCGGATCACTTCGTCTCCCGGACGAATACTCAGGTGATACGTGTTGCCCAAGATGATCTGCGCCCCCAGTTCCTCGAGCTCCTCGGGGTGCAGGGTTTTCACGGTTCCCTGCGTGCCTACCGGCATGAAGATCGGCGTCGGCACCTCCCCGTGCGGCAGATGCAACGTGCCGCGGCGCGCGCCGGTGGAATCCGTGCTGTGCAAGGTAAAGCTCATGATACGCGTCGGAACTTGGCGGAGAAAACAGGTCTGCCCATGGCTTCCCATTGTCGTTGAAAATCGGTGACGGCGTACTCCTCCCCGGGCTCCCACTCCTCCTTCCGGAAAAGTCCGTTTCTCTCCGTGTACTCGCAGACCCATTCATAATACTCTTCGTGATCCGTGCGGAAGAGAAACTCTCCCTCCTCCGTCAGAGCGCGGTGCATCACCGGTATGAATTCCTCCTGCACGAGCCGATGCTTATGGTGCTTGCCTTTCGGCCAAGGATCCGGGAAGAGATAGTGCAACCGCCGGATGCTTCCCGGCTGAATCATCCATTCCAGAAAATAGCGACTTTCAATGCGCAGAGCCCGCACATTGCACAGCCCCAATCTGTCCGCCCGACTGCACACCTTGCGTATCCTTCCCAGCAACCTCTCAATGCCCAAGTACCTCGTCTCCGGATTCCTCGTCGCCATGGTCAACAAGAATCCTCCGTCCCCGCATCCCAAATCCACCTCACACTCCTTCCCTTCACCGAAAATTTCCTTCACCCCGTAGCGGCGAAAATAATCCGGCGGTATGAAAGCTGCTGGCATTGTCGAATGCTGGATGGACGATGTCACGCGTCAGACTCACTTCTTTGCGGGCTCCGGCTTCTTCTTCAACGGCACCGCATGGAATGGCTGCGGCGCGGCTGCCTTGCTCTGTGGATTCATGGAAGCCAACTGTTCCTGCGTGACGGTGAAGTTAAACGTCCCTCCCTGCGCCGTGTCACTTTCCCCCAGTACGTGGTCAAACACGCACACGGGTCTGTACCCCTGAGCCTCCGGCATCACAAACACGCCGATCGCCATGCTCGGTCTCTCACTTGAATACGCGCTGTCACGAATCGTGTAGGAAATGCTGTTAGCTCCCTTCCTCAGTCCGCCGGATATCGTATCCGCTCGCCTCTCATTGTCGAATTCGTGGATAGATACTCCATTGATGCGCAGGTCGATCGCCCGCCCCGGCGCATCCACGAACACCTTCCCGATCAATTCGGGCTTTCCGCATGAAGGAGGCACCGCCGGAACCGCTGAATAGGGGTAAAATCCATCCTGATCCTTCAACACACTCAAATCTCGCGCCTGGAGCCGCTTGGCCACTCCCGGCAACTTGCTCAAGTCGAAGAACCTCGTCTGATCCAGCTTCCACTTCCCTTCTTCCTGGACAAATTCCAGTACAAAGGCATTTTGCTTCGCCGCCGCATCCCCCAGCTGCACCTTCCCCAGATACGTCACCGCCAATGTCTTTCCCCCGCATCCGCCAAGCGCCCCGACATACCGAAAATTCTCCAGCATCGGCGCCGATTGTGCGCTCCGGAAAAAATCCCGAGGAAATTCTCCTCGCTCGGAGATGATGAGGTTATGAACCTTCATGCGCCGTGACGCCGTCGTGCACGAAGCCCATCCGCTTGAATCCCCGCGCTGCACGCTCAGACGCCATGTGTTGTACACGGTTTCTGCCAGTTCCTTAGCCTTCTCTTGGTTCGGCATGATGATCCCCTGAGCAGGTTCCGCCGACTTCGCAGGCGGAGCCGCCTTCTCCTGAGCCGACACACTCATCCCCGCCACGGTGCAGATTACTCCCAGAATGGTAAAAAAGTTCGCTCTCATCTGCCAATAGACCATACAACAGACTTGCCTTTCTTGCAAGAAAATTGCATACTCTCGCTCGGGTATGACGCCATTTGCCAGCAAATTTTCTGACTCCCAATTTCACCACTCATCCGGCTTCCAACACGAGACCGCAGCCCTCGTCTGGAAACGCTTCGCTGACAACTTTGAACTCCTCGCCCACTTTTACGCCCCGCTCAACCACTCCCCCTCCGACTCCATCCCTGCCGTCATCTTCTTCCCCGGAGGAATGTGGACCATGCCCGACTACGCCCAGTCTGCCGCATGGGCCACCCACCTCTCCAACCGCGGCATCGCCTGCATCGTCCCCGAGTTCAGAAACCGCACCTTCTTTGAAGTCACAGCTGACGACATCCTCCACGAGGGCATCGAATTCTGGCATTGGGCTCACTCCTTCGCCCCAAGTCTCGGCATTGCGCCTTCACGTTTTACCCTCGCCGGGATGGATGTCGGCGCGCTCATGGCGCTCTACGCTTCTATGCAGCCCCCTCTCCAAAAACGCAGCTGGTGGCAATTTTGGAAAAAAGACATCCTCCCCCTCTCCCCCGCCTGCGTTGCCATCTTCCGCGGTATCGTGGACACCGAGGCGCAAGAAGCTCGCTTTCTCCGTATCCAGGAGGAAGTTGTCAACCCCGATGCCGTCAACCCCTCTCTTCTCTTGCGCAAAAAACTTCCCCCTCTCTTCTGCGCCCACGGTATGCTCGATCCCCTCATGGACTACGAACTGCGGGAATGGTTCTGTGATGAGTGGAGACGCTTGGGCAATCGTGCGGAATTCCTCCTCTGTCCCAAAGGAGATCACTCCTTCATCCAATTTGAAGTCAACCCGGCCACCTTTGAGCAAGTCCTCCTCTCGTGGGAAGAATTCATGGTTTCCCTCTCGCTCTGGCCGGAAGATGCCCTCGAGGAACCCGCTCTCATTTGACCCTCATCCGTCCCAAGAAAAACTCGCCCCCCTCGGACGATTGATGGCCCAAGGTGCGATTTACGATTTGCGTTTCGGTAGGGCGAAAGCGCGTGAGGCGAGCTTGAGGCAAACGCATTTGAGAGAAGTTCATCAACAGAGAGAATACTCTTATTGACTGATATCATTGTTGATATGTACCAAAAACCATGACAACAAGCGGTCATCATGATGATGGCTCCAGAGAACTCACCTGCACACGTTGATGCTTCGAAAAATTTGCGCAACGCGCACATTATTAATAAATCGTAATTCGTAAATCGGAAATTGACGCTTCGGCACCACCCTGCCTCAGCGCCCTGCGGGCAAAATGCTCACGCATTTTGTCCAACCGCACTTACCGCCCGCTACGCGTGCGCCCTACACGGGGCCGTCGAGCGTCTTGTAAATGGCAAACGCATTTGAAATGCGTTTGCCCCGGCTGTTTAGACTTGAAGGGCGCTGCGGGACGTGGTAGGATGGCGGGTGTGAAGGTAATAGTCGTTACAGGAGGGATAGGATCCGGCAAGAGCACGGTGGTGCAAATGTTGCAGGAGATGTGTGGTGAGGGGTTAAGGGTGTTTGACTGCGACAAGGCAGTGGCGGAATTGTACGATGGGGGAAAATTGTCGAGAGATCTGGTCACGGCGTTCGGCGCACAGGCGTTGGATGAGAAAGGCGGGGTGAATCGGGCCTACCTGCGAGACATCGTGACGACGAGTCCTCAGGGGCGGGCGCAGCTGGAAGAGATCGTGCATCCCAAACTGGCGCAGCTGTGCAACGAGGAGCAAGCCCGTGCCAGACAAGGAGGCGACGTACACACATTCTTGGCGGATATACCTCTTTTCTTTGAGAGCAAGCTGGCGCACGTGGCGGCCGACAAGATATGCACGGTGGCGATCTCGAAGGAGACGCAGTTGAAGAGAGTGATGGAAAGGGAGGGACTGAGCGAGGAGGTAGCTCGTGGGATGATTGAGGCACAGGCCGGACTCCAGGAGAAAATAGACGGGGCTGATTGCGTTTTTTGGAACGAAGGGTCTCAAGAACAGTTGCGCGCTCAGGTGGGCATTTTTTTCAAGACCGAACTGGAAAAGGAGGCAAAGGCTCACCGAGCAAAATCGTTGGTGCTCGACATCAATGAGCTCCATTCGCTGAGTTATCCGGAGCTGCAGAAGATGGCTGAGGGAGCGGCGACAAAGAACATGACGGGAGACTCGACGAGGAGGCGGATTATTGAAGGGCTTGCACAGACGTACTGCTCCGAGGGAAGTCAGGTGTATGCCACGGGGATCATCGACTACGGACGCTACCCGCGACAATTTGTTCTGCGTTACGAGGAATGTAGTTTTCGTCCGGGTGAGGACGATGTGCAGATCAACCAAGACCTGTTGGAACCATACGGGTTACGCCCTGGCAACAAGGTGAAGGTACGGGTGTCCGCACCGCATCGAATAGAGCAACCGCTAAATGCCGCAGAAATCGTGGAGATCGAAGGAGTGACTGCGGCTGACTTTGTGCAGGTAAAAGACTTCGAGCAGCTCACCGCTCTCATTCCAACCCGCCGCCTCATTTTGGAAAACATGGACATCAAGTCACCGGCGATGCGGTTGCTGGACTTGGTGGCACCCCTGGGAATGGGGCAGCGCGCCTTGCTGGTCGCTCCTCCGCGCGGGGGAAAGACGATTCTGCTCAAAACGATAGCCAAATCGCTGAAGGCCAACTACCCGGAAGTTCAGTTGCTGGTGTTGCTCCTCGACGAGCGACCGGAGGAGGTAACGGATTTTGAGGAAACCGTCCGGGTGCCGGTGTACGCCTCCACGTTCGATGAGAGTTCACGTCGCCATGAACAGCTCAGTGATGTCGTTTTGGAGCGTGCGCGACGCCTCGTTGAGCAAGGGAAAGATGTCGTCATCCTGCTCGACTCGCTCACGCGTCTCGCTCGAGGCTACAACGCGAACGCGATCGGAGGAAAGACCATGAGCGGGGGGCTTGATTCCAAAGCACTTGAGAAGCCGCGTAAATTCTTTGGAGCGGCGCGTAATGTGGAGGAAGGAGGAAGCCTCACCATCATCGCAACTTGCCTCGTGGACACGGAGTCCCGTATGGATGAGATTATCTTCGAGGAATTCAAAGGGACAGGCAACATGGAGATCCGACTGGATCGTGAACTGGCAGAGCGCCGCATCTTCCCGGCCATTGCCCTGGCTCAGAGCGGTACACGCAACGATGACCGGCTCTACCACCCTGATGAAATGGCTCGTGTGTTACAACTGCGCCGACAACTTGCTTCCCATCCCGGTTGGGAAGCCTTGGAACTGCTGCTGGAAAACATCAAGAAGACTCAGAACAACGCTGAGCTCCTGCTCAAGGGTCTCGTCTCATAAAAACCGGTATCAGTGAACCCGAACGGGGATGCAGCTCTCCGTCCATCCCCGTGTGGTATCGATTCTTCCGCGGAAACAATCATAGATGCACGATCTACATGATACACATTTGATTTGCATGGAGGGAAAGGATGGGGTATGATGGGAGCATGGCGTATGATCTGATAGTAATCGGCGGCGGGCCTGCGGGGTACGTGGGAGCCATACGCGCCGCTCAGTTGGGAAAGAACGTGGTATGCGTGGAGAAAGAACGGGAGGGCGGCACTTGCTTGAATTGGGGGTGCATTCCGACGAAGGCTCTCCTGGAAAACGCGGAAGTGTACCGCACCATGATGGAACGAACGGAGGAATTCGGCATCCACATGGAGGAAAAACCGAAGCTGAATTGGGAGGCTGTCGTTGCAAGGTCACGGAAGATAAGTGAGCGTCTCTCCTCGGGGATAGCATTCCTCTTCAAAAAGCACAAGATTGAGAGCGTCCGCGGTGAGGCGCGCGTACTCGGAAGCGGCAGGGTGGAAGTAAAGGGTGCGGACGGCTCAGTGAGCACCTTAGAGGGAGAAAAGATACTGATAGCCACCGGGGCGCGCACGCGTGAGGTCCCGGCATTCCCCATGAATGGAACGAGCATCATTGGCAGCAAAGAGGCCCTCGTGCTGCCCAAGGTGCCGGAGAGTATGCTCGTGATAGGTTCCGGTGCGATAGGAACGGAATTTTCCTATATCTACCACTGTTTCGGGGCGAAGGTGACCACGGTGGAAGCTTTGCCGCGCATCCTGCCGAATGAAGACGATGAGGTGTGCACCCTCATGGAAAGATCCTTCAAGAAAAAGGGCATCACCTGTATGGCCGGCGCCAAAGTAGATGCCCTCAAGGAAATTCCCGGCGGGGTCGAAGCAACCATCACCACCAAAAATGGTCAGACGAAACAAGTGCAGGCGGAAGTTTGTCTCGTGGCCATCGGCGTGCAACCGGTGACGCCTGAGGCAGAGGGAGTGAAACTCACGGAGCGCGGGTTCATCGAAGTGGACGAGAGATATGAGACCTCCCTCCCCGGAGTGTACGCCGCCGGGGATTGTATCGGCGGCGTCATGCTGGCGCATACGGCGAGTTTTGAGGCAGCGCAAGCGGTGGAAGGCATGTTTGTTCAAGACGCTCAACCTAAGAAACCACGGTACATTCCGGGCTGCACCTACTGTCACCCGCAGGTGGCGAGCATCGGCAGGCGCGAACGCGAGCTCAAGGAGAACGGCGTGGCTTACAAGGTGGGCAAATTCCCCTTTCAGGCGAGCGGACGCGCGGTGGCAGCCGGCGAGACCGAGGGTTTTGTGAAGCTCTTATTTGGAGCTGAGCACGGCGAGCTCCTCGGCGCCCACATCGTCGGAGAAAATGCCACGGAACTTATAGCCGCTCCCGGAATAGGCATCTCCGCCGAACTCACCGATGAGGACATCCACTCCGTCATTTTCGCCCACCCGACACTGGCGGAAGCTCTTCACGAAGCGACTCTCGCGGCTGACGGCGGCGCCATTCATGCGTGAAGAAACCTGACACGACATTCAATCGACGGCAAATACCATGGCAAAACGTTTTTTCTACGACACGGGGGAAAAAAAGGTGGGGCCGGTATCAGGCAACGAACTCGTCCGGTTGCGCGCAAGGGGAGAGATAGCTGACGACACATGGGTACGGCTGGAAAGCTCTTCCACTTGGCGACCTCTTTCACAGATCAACCTGAGGGAGGAGGAAGAGGAAGAGGCCAACCCGAGCCTCTGGCGTCTGTTTATGCGTCATTTTTCCTGGAGGAGTCTCTTGCTATTGGCAGCTCTGCTCGTTGTTGTCATCGCAGTCGGAGTCGGACTTCTCGTGGTAGCTTGGCCGATTGTACTGGTTTTGGTGCTGGGCTACATGTTCTTCACGTTACTCTCAAAATCATAGAGAGACGGGAAAAGAATCATTCCTCGCAGGGAGAAGAGTCCGGTCCTACCTGCCGGCAGCCCATGACTCCACGGCAACCGCATTTGAGAGAAGCCCATCAACGGAGAGAATGCTCTTATTGATTGATATCATTGTTTATACGCATCAAAAATCGTGATAATCAGCAATCATCATGACGACGACTTTGAAGAACCATCCTGCGTACATTGATGATTCAAAAATCTGCGCAACGCGCACATTATCAACAAATCGTAAATCGTATATCGTATATCGTAAATAGCAAACGCATTTCTAATGCGTTTGCCCTGCCCATGACTCGGCTGCACGCAGAGACGGCAGGGAGAAGAGGGCATCGTAATCAGCATCCGGCAGGTACCAATCCGCCTCAAAGAGTCCGGCAGAACGCTCAGGAGAAAGCTGTTTCATCTGAGTCTCTTTCATCCATTTGTTGGTGTAGTGGATGGTTTGGATAACCTTGCCGGACGCGTCCGT
>CANPXA010000026.1 GCA_947585525.1 uncultured Akkermansia sp.
CGAGCGCGTGGTGAGCACTTCCGAGATGGGAGAAGCTATAAGGAGTTGGATAGGAAGAGGGAATGGGAAATGATGCGAGGGACGGGGCGAGCGAAGCTCGCCTATTTACGATTTACGAATTACGATTTACGATTTGGAAATAATGCGCGCTACGCGCGGGATATGCGGAGCGGAAGCGCAGCGGAATTTACAGGCACCGCGGGACGGAGGCGCCTAGCGGCGCCTATTTACGATGTGCGAATTACGAATTACGAATTACGATTTGGATGTTAGCGCGCTACGCGCGGGGAGGCGGAGCGGGAGCGCAGCGGAATTTTGGAGACAAGGTGAGTTGTTGGCTAGAAAGTGTCCGGAGTTACGCCATGCTGGACTCGCCGTTTTGCTGAATTGTTAATGGTTTATGACCTTTCCGGCTTACTTCCTTCATCCAGGGGAAACGCATGAGGAAATGGGTTGAGTGAGCGCAGAGGAGATTTTATGGGGACACGTTTGAACATTTTACAACATCTTGTGGTAAGAAAGAATAAAGTATAGAAAATCTTGGAAAAGATGAAGATAATGCTTGCCAGGGGACAGCAAAACCGATAAAATGGTCACAGGACAAACTAGGGAAGACACATGAAATTCTCACTTGCAAAACAAGTACTGTTGGACGGATTGAACCGCGTAGCCGGTGTCGTATCCACACGACCGAACATGCCTATACTTTCCAATGTGTTGATTGAGGCGGCGGACGGGGAACTGAAGCTGACCACGACCAACATGGAACTCACCATACAGGCGAAAGTGCCGGCGCAGGTGGAAACGCCGGGAGCCTTCACTCTGCCCGCTAGGAAGCTGCAGAGCATCGTTCGTGAGATGCGCGATGGAGAGGTCAACGTCGAACAGAAAGGCAATACCGTAACGGTGCAGTGCAACCGGGCTAAGTTCAAGTTGTACGGGCTGGTGGCGGAGGAATTTCCGCAGCTGCCTGCTTTCAAGGAGGCTCGGGAGTTTGAGGTTCCTCAGGCTATGCTGAACAAGGGTCTGCGCTACACGGAGTTTGCCATTTCCAACGATGACTCTCGCTACGTGCTCAACGGCATCTATACCAGCTTCCAGGACGGGAAGCTCACCCTCGTGGCGACAGACGGACGGCGATTGGCTCTCTTTGAAAATGAACTCGAGTTCCCGGAATCTCAGCAGGTGAGCTTCATCCTGCGTAGTCGCGCCGTGGCGGAACTCTACCGCCTGCTCGGCGATGCCGGGAATGTGCAGGTGAAGGTTTCCTCCACACAGGTTTCTTTTGACTTGGGCGATACCTTGCTGACCGCTAAGCTCATCGAAGGCAACTATCCGAACTATCGCCAGGTGATACCGAGTCGCTACAACGAGCGCATCATGTTACCGGCGCAGGATCTCAACGAAGCGGTGCGTCGCGTTTCTCTCCTTGCAGCGGAGAAAAAGAATACGGTGCTTTTCCATATCACCCCGGGCGTTATGGAAGTGCAATCGGGTTCGGCGGACGTGGGTGAAGCCAATGAAGAGGTGCCCATCGATTACAACGGACGGGAGCTGACGATCACATTCAACGCCGATTACGTGCTTTCCCCCCTCAAGGCGGTGGGTGAGAATGAGGTGAGTATCGACCTCATTGATGCCTCAAGTCCGGGGGTGATGCGAGTGGCGGACGAGTTCCTCTACGTGCTCATGCCGATGCACTCCTGATAGGCATCTTCACTTTTAAACGGAGACAAAGGGACTGCTTCCTCGGTGGATGGGGGGCAGTCCTTTTCCGTTGTGTCGATTCCTTGGCTTTGAGAGAGGCACTTTGCCTTAGAAGCTGCAGGAAACGCCCAATAGAACGCTGTGATAGTTCTGGCGAGCTGTCTTGCACCGTTCGGTGTGGTCATCGAGGATCGGGCGGGCTGTAGAGCCGCTGAAGCGGTAGCCGAGGGAGACGTCAACGGAGTCCGTGAGGGCGAGCTTCAAACCGATTTCAGCCGAGTAGGCAAAGCCGGTAGAAGAGTCATGGAGAGATTCGCTTCCCCTTTCCCAAAGATCTTTGTACTTGAGGGAGGAGGTGTTGATGCCCACGTTGGCTCCCACGAAGAAGGAAGTTGTTGGAGTGAGCGCGCGCGTGTAGCGGTACCCAGGCATGAAGGCGAGTTGGTTGACGCGGAATTTTTCGGTCTCGTACTCGTCGGCGACTTTATCTTCACCCGTGAGATAACTGAAACGGACGACGATGGCGTGGTGCGGGTTGAAGTGGTGCAACCAGGAGGCATCGATGCCCACGGTTTCCACCTGCGGAGAGCTGTCCCTTCCGCTGGCTTGCATGATGTGTGTGGAGGGGAAGTTGTAGGAAGCTGTAATTTCTATACTGTGCACAGCGGAACCCTCTCCGTCTTCTTCCATGGACGCAGGGACGGGGTCGTAGGTGTAGTATGTGGTTGTCGCCGGTGTGGAGACCTGTTGTTGAGGGATGTTGAAGCGCGTCGTGTAACGCTGACCGGTCATTCTTGCGTAACTGGGATCCACAGGTGTTGTGATCTGGTTAGCGTTAGCCGGCAGTGCAGCGCCCATCATCGTTGCCGCAGCGACTCCTATCAACAGAGAACTTGTTTTTTCCATAGGTAAAGGTTGCTTACGTCCGCATTTTAATAATTGTTGTCCGGGCTGTCAACAATAATCCGGGGCAAACGCAGGGCAAACGCATTTGGAAATGCGTTTGCCTATTTACGATTTACGAATTAAGATTTACGATATGGGGAGTTCGGCGGCTACGCCGCGAATTTGACGAACGAGAATACTTCTTGAGAGCCATCATCATGGTGACCGCTGATTGTCATGATTTTTGATACGTATAAACGATGATATCAATCAATAAGAGTATTCTATCCGTTGATAAACTTCTCTCAAGTGCGGTTGCCTTGAATGGTGAGTTCATGAGCTTGCTTCTCGGGGAAGTATCTGATACAATGGAGGCAAGATGGAGAGGCGACGGATGACAGGGGTGCTAATGCCGGTGTTTTCTCTGAGGAGCGAACATGATGCCGGCATAGGAGATTTGCTGGCTCTGGAGGAGTGGATTGATTGGGCGGCGGAGCATGGGGTCGGTTTTTTGCAGCTGCTTCCGGTGAATGAACTGGGAGAAGAGGACGCCCCTTCGCCGTACTCAGCGCTCAGCTCCGTGGCTCTGGAACCACTGTATTTGAGTTTGGAAAGGGTGCCGGGTATGGTAGAGAAGTTACCGGGGTATCCGGAGGACTTACCGCCTCTCCAGTTGCCGGGCGGAAGAGATAGGGTGGACTATCAGAGAGTAAGGCGGTATAAAGGGAGGCTGTTGCGTGAAGCTTGGGGAAGATTTAAGGAGGCGCCGGAACTGAAGGGGGAGAGAGAGGAGTACCGCGCGTGGGAGGAAGAAGAGGGTGAGTGGTTGCAAAACGATGCAGATTTTCGGGTGCTCTGTCAGGCGTTTGGTTCAGCGGCCTGGTGGACCTGGCCGGTGCAGGATACGGACGCGGCACGCCGTTTTGTGGCCGGCGATGAGCAAGCCAGAGAACAAAAAGACTACCGTATGTGGCTCCAGTGGCTCTGCGCGCGAGAATGGTCCATGGTGAGGAAACACGCGGATGAGCGGGGTGTGTTGCTCATGGGCGATGTCCCGATCGGCATTTCCGTTGCGAGTGCGGACGTTTTTTTTGAACGCTACTTGTTCGATATGGAATGGAGCGGGGGGGCGCCGGCTGAGGGGAACTTTGCGGAGGATCCTTTCACCGCGAAGTGGGGGCAAAATTGGGGCATTCCTCTGTACCGTTGGGACGTGATGAAGCAGGATGGGATGGCATGGTGGAAGAGAAGACTACGCAAACTCACGGAGATTTTTTCCATGTACCGCATCGACCACGTGTTAGGCTTCTACCGTATCTATGCGTTTCCCTGGATGCCTTCGCGCAATGCGGAATTCCTTCCGCTCTCGGCGGATGAGGCAGCGGCGCGCTGCGGTGGAAGGAGGCCGGGGTTTCGGCCGCGTCCGGATGACACCGAGGACAACCGCCGCGCAAACTTGATGCAAGGAGACGAACTTTTGGCGTCCCTTGTACAGGCAACGCCGGGTGTGCGGGTTATCGGGGAAGATTTGGGATGTGTGCCGGACTACGTGAGACCGGACTTATCACGCTTGCGGATAGCCGGATTCAAGATACCGCATTGGGAGTGTGAACCGACCGGAAAAATCATCCGGGGCGATACGTATAACCCATGCTCGCTTGCGACGTATGCCACGCATGATTTTCCTCCGTTGAGTGTGGATTGGGAGGAATGGTACGCGAGGGTGCAGGCGGGGCGCGCGGCTGTACTGGATGAGAAGCTGAGTGAGAACGAACTGCGTGAAACCCTTCGTATAGCGCGCGACTGCGGCGCTACTCTCTGCCGCCTGGGCGATTATGCGGGGCTGACGAAGGAGGAGAGTCTGGTGGCGTGGGGACCGGGTGTTAAGGATGCGTTGTATCGAGCGCTGATGCGGTGTCGGTCGGACTACACAGTGATGCTCTGGACGGAACTTTTTGATGTCCCGGTGCGGTTGAACTTGCCCGGGACGCAGGGAGGGAACAACTGGAGACCGCGCATGACATTCACCGCCGGAGAAGCGGCAAAGATGCCTCAGAGCAAGTGGATACGAGACATTGCCGCCGAAGGAAAACGGATTTCCAGGCTTGATATCAAGTAACTTTATCCCCTACAATACACCATCATGAAGACGATCACGCAATATGAATTCGACGTGCCGACCCACACCATTTTCGGAGCCGGCGCCTTGAACAATCTCCACAAGCAAGTCCCTCCCGGCAGGAAAGCCCTGCTTGTTATCTCGAATGGAAAATCGACTCGAGCCAACGGTTACTTGGACCGCACCCTTGAGCAACTTCAGCTCGCCGGCGTGCAGGCGGTTGTTTTCGACAAGGTGCAGGCGAATCCGCTGAAGGCAACCGTGGAGGAGGGCGGGGTCTGTGCTCGAGAGAACGGCTGCGACTTCATCGTAGCTCTCGGTGGAGGTAGCTGCATGGATGCCGCAAAGGGGATAGCCGTGATGGCAACGAATGAGGGGGACCTGTGGGATTACATCGTACCGGGGACGGGCAAGGGCAAACCCATCACCAACACACCGTTGCCCATTGTGGCGATAACGACGACCGCCGGAACAGGATCGGAGACGGATTCGGGCGGCGTGATCACCAATCCCGAGACACACGAAAAGACGGCGATCTTTGGGCATGATCTCTTCCCCAAGCTCGCCATCGTGGATCCGCAGCTCATGCTCTCCGTTCCGCCTCAATTTACGGCATTTCAGGGCTTTGATGCCCTCTTTCACAGCACAGAGGGCTACATAGCGAGCACGGCCAACCTCATCAGCGACATGGTGTCCCTCACAGCCATTGAGAACGTGGGACGACATTTGGCGGCGGCGGTGAAGGATGGCAACTCCATGCCGGATCGCGAACGCGTGGCTTTCGGCAATTGGCTCTCCGGTGTGCAGATGGTGGTGGGGACTTGCACGAGTGAGCATTCGCTGGAACATGCCCTCTCCGCGTATCACCAGGAGCTGCCGCATGGGGCGGGGCTCATCATGATTTCGCGTGCGTACTACACGCACTTCATTGAGCGCGGTGCAGCTCCGGAGCGATTCATTCGCATGGCGCAGGCGTTGGGCATGACCGATGCAAAAGAGCCGGCTGATTTTGTGCGAGCCCTCGTGAAGCTCCAGGAAGCGTGCGGCGTGGCAGATTTGAAGATGAGCGATTACGGCATTAAACCGGACGAATTTGAGACCATGGCGCACAATGCAAAGAGCGCGATGGGCTGGTTGTTTGATCATGACCCGCTTCCCCTCTCCATTGAAGATTGTGTAGCTATCTACATGGCATCATACCGTTAAATGTCACCACCAAGACGATGATGAAAACCACATGGATCAATTGCGTAGCACTGGCGTTGTTGGCGGCACAGGCGATGAGCACAGCACAGGAAACCTCTATGAAAAAGATAACACAGACAGCCGGGCGCGATCAGCTGGGTGAGTTCGCTCCTCAGTTTGCGCATTTTAATGACGACATCCTCTTTGGAGAAAATTGGAACAACGTCGATCTTGATGTGAAAACTCGCTGTATGCTCACCGTGACGGCGCTCATGAGTCAGGGCATCACAGACAGTTCGCTCATCCATCACCTGCAGAATGCAAAGAACAACGGAGTCTCCAAGCCGGAGATAGCTGCACTCATTACTCATGTAGCCTTCTACGCCGGCTGGCCCAAAGCCTGGGCTGCTTTTCGTCTCGCCAAGGATGTGTGGAACGAGGGCGACGTCCCTCATGTAACCACTGACAAAGAGAGGCACGCCGCCGCCATCTTCTTCCCCATCGGAGAGCCGAACGATGCTTTCGCCAAGTATTTCACCGGTCAGAGTTATCTCGCGCCTGTTTCCACGGAGCAGGTTAAGATATTCAACGTGACTTTTGAGCCGCGCTGCCGCAACAACTGGCATATTCACCACGCCACCAAAGGCGGGGGGCAGATGCTCATCGGCGTCGGAGGACGCGGCTACTATCAGGAATGGGGCAAGGAGCCCGTCGAAATCCGCGAAGGCACGGTTATCCATATTCCCGCCAACGTGAAACATTGGCACGGCGCCGCCCCGGATTCATGGTTCTCCCACCTCGCTATCGAGATCGACGGGGAGGATACCTCCAACGAATGGCTTGAACCCGTCACAGACGAGGAATATAATCAGCTCCATTGACGGACAGGGCAAACGCATGGGAACATGCGTTTGCCATTTACGATTTACGATTTGGAAATCATGCGCGCTACGCGCGGGATGCGAAAGCCTCCGAGCCCTCGGGGGCTTTCTTGGCTATGCTCCCATCGTCCGTGATTTCCATTTGCCAACGTGAGGAGGGCGGCACGGGATAAAAATGAGACAGGAAGGAAGAATAGGCTTGAAAAAGGAAGCGGAATGGAGTAGAAACTAGAGGCAAAGGGGAGAGGGAAAAACCCCTTGTTGAAACTATGCAAACCGAGTTGAAATTACATGGGCTGGTGGCAGCGTCCCACACCCCGATGAGGGCCGATGGCAGCTGCAATCCGGATGCAGTGGACGGGCAGGCGGCGTTTCTTGCCGCCCAGGGTATCAAGCTGGTGTTTATCACCGGGTCGACCGGAGAGTCGGCCCATATGCAACTCACCGAGAGAAAGGAGAACATGGCCGCGTGGGGCGAGGCCGCCAAGAAACACGGTATCAACTTTGTCGTCCATACAGGGGGCAACAGCGTTTATGACGGACGGGAGTTGGCGGAGTACGCGGTGAAGTGCGGTGCGGTGGCCACGGCGAGCAACTCGCCCTGTTACTTCAAGCCGGGTAGCATCGATGCCCTCGTGGATTGCTTGGCGTATGAGGCAGGCGGTGCGCCGAACCTCCCCTATTATTTTTACGACATCCCGGCACTGACACATGTGGCGTTCAATCCATGCCAGGTGATTGCCGCTGCCTCCAAGAAAATCCCGAATTTCTGCGGGGTCAAGTTTACCAACCCGGATTTAGCGCTCTACATGGAGGCGCTTAACTTCGAGGGCGGCAAGTACGATATACCCTGGGGAGTGGATGAGTGGTTCCTCGCCGCTCTGGCCACGGGAGCCAAGGGCGGAGTGGGTTCCTCGTTCAATTACGCCCCCAAACTTTACAAGGACCTCATCCGCGCCTTTGAGGCAGGGGATATGAAGGAGGCGCGGCACCTGCAGCAGCTGTCCGTCAAGATGATCAACATCATAGCGGCAAAGGGCTATATGGGCTGCTGCAAGGCCATCATGGGATGGTGGGGCGTTGATCTCGGACCCGCACGCTTGCCGATGGGGACGCCGGATGCGGCGACCGTCACGGCGCTCAAGGATGAGCTGAAGGCCATAGGGTTCTTTGATTGGGCGATCAACAAATAAGCACACGAGGGGAGGAAGACATACCATGAATACCCAACAGCTTGGGAAATTTTACAGAGACAAGCTCCTTGATGAGATTGTGCCCTTCTGGTTCCCACGCGCCGTGGATGAAGCACACGGCGGGTTGTACCATTGCTTTGATGCTGATGGAACGATGGTGGACAGCGACAAAAGCGTGTGGGCTCAAGGTCGCATGGCGTGGATGTTGCTGACGATGTACGTGAGCATTGAGCAAAAGCCGGAGTGGTTGCGCTGGGCGGAGAGCGCTCTTCAGTTTATCGAGCAGAAATGTACGGATCCGGCGGACGGGCGACTCTTCTTTCACGTGACGGAGGAGGGAATTCCCCTGCGTAAGCGGCGCTATGCTTACAGCGAGTGTTTTGCCGCCATTGCGTGGGCGGCTCACTACGGCGCTACCGGCGACCCGCACAGCGCTGAACGCGCCCGTCACTGGTTCTCCATTTTTGCGGACATCTTCTTCACACCGGGGCGCATGGTGCCGAAGACAACGGGCAGGAGACCGACGGAAAACTTGGGCTGCCGTATGATTATGCTGGTGACTTGTCAGGAGATGCGCAAATATCTTGGCGAGGACGGCGGCGTGTACACCGGATGGATCGATCGCTGCGTGGCGGATCTCAAAAGGCTCTTCTTGCATGAGGATATTCGCGCCGTTCTGGAGAATGTGGCGCCGGATGGGAGCATCATTGACCACTTTGATGAGCGCACTCAGAATCCGGGGCATGCCATCGAAGGAGCATGGTTCCTGTTGTGGGAATCTCAAGTGCGCGGCGGAGACAGTCATCTCGTGGAAATCGCATGTAAGATGATCGACTGGTCTCTGGAGCGCGGTTGGGATTCGTTGTACGGCGGCTTGCTTTACTATACGGACGTGTATGGCAAACCGGTGCAGGAGTACTGGCATAACATGAAATTCTGGTGGCCGCACGACGAGGCTCTCATCGGGACATGCTTGGCATACATTGTGACCGGGGATGAGAAGTATGCGCAGTGGCATGAGAGAATTCATGAGTGGGCGCTTACCCACCTGCAAGACAGTAAACACGGCGAGTGGTACGGCTATTGCGAGAGGGACGGCAGTCCTGCCAACGGACTGAAGGGATCCCTCTGGAAATCCTTCTTTCACCATCCGCGCGCGATGTGGAACTGCGCGCATTTTCTCGGCGCCATCCCGGCGGCGGCTCCATTGCACCACACTAACTGAATCCAACTACCATGATTATAGGCATTCTCAACTCCGGCGGCGATTGCCCAGGCATCAATGCAGTTATCGAAGGCTTTGTCTCCGCAGCGTACAGCCGCGGATGGCGCGTGATCGGGTTTCATGATGGTTTTGAGGGACTGCTACCCATTGAAGGCGGGCGGCGCTACGAGATCCTAACCCCGATCAAGACTCACAAGATCCGTTCCCTTGGGGGCACGATTCTGGGCACCACGAGCACAGGAAACTTTGCTGTGCAAGTGAACAAGCTTGGTCGCGCCCAAGTGGAGCCCACTACGATGGCAAAGGCGAAGAAGACCATAACTGCACTCGGGTTACAGGCTCTCGCCGTCATTGGAGGCAATGGTTCTGCCCGCACGGCGAGTCTCCTGTCCGAGGAAGGGCTTCCCGTTATCTCCATTCCCAAGACGATCAACAACGACCTCTGCCCGGCATCGGACTTCACCTTCGGGTTTCAGAGCGCCGTCTCCGTGGTGACGGAATCCATCGATCGCATCCGGACGACGGCAAATGCACACCAACGCATCATGGTCATTGAGGTGATGGGAGATCTTTCCGGTTGGATTGCACTGCACAGCGGCATCTCTTCTGCCGCGGACGTGGTGCTTATTCCGGAAATTCCGTACTCTCTGGAGAACGTGGTCGAATGCGTGAAAGCGCGTAAAGAGGCAGGTCAACGCGAAATCATCGTCGTCGTGGCCGAGGGAGCTCGCTTCAACGGACAGCTCATTACTGTGCGTAATAAGGATAATGGCGAGGAACGTCTCGGTGGTATAGGCAATCGCCTCTGTCATGCTTTGGAGGAAATGACCGGCATTGAATCTCGCTATTGCGTCTTGGGGCATACCCAGCGCGGCGGGAGTCCCTGCTCATTTGACCGCATCCTCGGGATTCGTTTTGGGGTCGAGGCGGTGAAGCTCATCGAGAAAAATATTTTTGGCTGCTCTCTTGTGCTGCAGGGACTCAATGTAGGGCACATACCCATTCATGATGCGATCCGGGAGCCACGCATGGTGCGCACCGACAGCCAGTTGCTGCACACCGCCCGCGATTTGGGCATCATCTTCGGAGACAGAAAACCGGAGAGCCTGAGGGAGCATGAGGACAAGCCGGAACAGGTAGAAAAATGAGAACGATTATCAAGACGTGTTGCGCGTTGCTGGCGGGGCTGATGGTGACATCCTGTTCTGATTTGGATCCCACCCCGGCTCCGCCTGCGGAGCGTATGCCCAGCTACTTGGCTATTGAGACGTACTCCGGACGAATCCTCTACACAGGCAACCCCAACGAACGCCGTCCCATCGGTATGCTCACCAACATTGCCACGGCCCTTGTTGTGCTTGATTGGGTGAACGCTCGGGGAGTCAACATGGACAAACAGCTCACTGTCCCGAAGGAAGCTTGTCGGTGGCCGCAGACGAATCTGCTGAAACTCAAGCCGGGGGACACCATTTCACTGAGAGATGCCTTGCATTCCACCATCATGTGGGATGATAGCGCTTGTGCGGCGACGTTGGCGCACGCGTGTGGAGCTACAATCAATGCCTCTGACCCCGAGGGCGCTTTTGTGACGCAGATGAACCAAATGGGGCGCGCTATAGGTATGAAATCCACGCGCTTCAAGGGGTCCAGCGGGGCTGTGGTCACCCAGTCCGACACGCATGATATGGCCAAGCTGGGGATGTACGCCATGCAGAAGCCGGGTTTCCGCAGCATCTGCTCGCAACGCAGTTACGTTGCCACCGTGAATCACACACGTACCGTCACTATCATCAATTCTAACCAGATGCTCAGTTACAGTTCTGTGGATGGAGTGCGAGCGGCTCGTTCCGCCTCCGCCGGGGCCTGTTTACTCGCATCAGCCAATCGTGCTTCCGTGAAACTCAAGAATCCGCTGACAGGGAAGGAGGACACCTATCCGCAGCGCCTTCTTATCGTCATCCTGGGGGCGCACACATCGCAGAGCCGCTACAAGGTGGCCAGCCTTTTGCTGCGCGACTGCTGGAAAACATGGGAGGATTGGCAGAAGACAGCCGATTTCTCCGACAAAACCAAATTTATCGCCGTACCTAAATAACACTCAACTACTGCCATGAACATAGGGATACTCAACGCCGGAGGCGATTGCCCCGGGCTCAACGCAGTCATCGAGGGAGCGGTGGGAGCCGCTACGTCTCGCGGATGGACCGTATATGGGTTTTACGATGGCTTTGAAGGATTGCTCTCCACTCCTGACAACGAGAGGTGGCGCATTCTTACCCCCGCCAATTGTCTCAATATTCGTTCTCAAGGAGGTACGATCCTCGGCACGGTGAATAAAGGGAACTTTACCGTGAAGAGTGGAGTGGGCGGACGCATGCAGATTGCTGATGAGGTGCTTCAGAAAAGCCGCGAGACGGTTGAGAGGCTGGATCTCTCGGCTCTCATCGTGGTGGGAGGCGACGGCTCCCAGACAATTGGTTTGGAGCTGCGTCAGATCGGTCTTCCCATCGTTGGGGTGCCCAAGACGATAGACAACGATCTCGGTTCCACGGACTACACCTTCGGGTTTTGGACCGCTGTCTCGGTGGTGAGCAGCAACCTCGATCGCTTGCGAACGACGGCGGATGCCCACCAGCGCATGATGGTGGTGGAGGTGATGGGGCGTCACGCCGGTTGGATTGCTCTCTACGGAGGCATAGCCGGTGGTGCAGATGTCATTTTGATTCCTGAGATTGAGTTCAAGCTTGAGGAGATCGTACGCAAGGTGGAACTGCTCAAGGCTCTCGGACAGCGCGAGATTCTTGTGGTGGTGAGTGAGGGTGCTAAGATCGGAGGCAAGCTTCTCACTCTCGATGAAGAAACTAAGGGAGAGGTACGTCTGGGCGGCATCGCTTCCTTCCTCTCTACCAAGCTGGAAACCATCACTGGCATTGAAACCCGCTACTGCGTGCTGGGACACGTGCAGCGCGGCGGCGCTCCCATTCCGTTTGACCGTGTACTCGGCGTGCGCTGCGGAGCCAAGGCCATCGACCTCATCGAGGAAGGCAAGTTCGGTGATACGGTGGCGCTTGAGCACAATGAAATCATCTCCATGCCCATTGAGGATGCCGTGCGTTCCCTTCATCTCGTGGACGGCAACAGTCAGCTTGTTGAGGCAGCGAAGGAAATCGGCATCTCCTTCGGGGACGAGTGATTTCATATAAGGCTCCGGTCTTTTCCCTCACAGGTTCAAGTTTACCCATTGCGCACTCGCTTCGCATTGGTTCGTGCGCAGTGCGTGGACTTCCTGCAGTGATTTGTGTCTCGAAAAGAACGGGCGCTTTCTCAAATTCATTTGCTCCGGATCCGGAGCTTGCAAGGAGAAAACAGATGTGGTAGAGTGGGAGGCGAGATGAGCAGCAGGTTGTATTGTCCGGACGTGTATAAGCGCGCAAGGCGCAAAGCGAGGGAAGTGATGGTGGGAGGGGTAGGGATAGGAGGTAAGAACCCGATACGGGTACAGTCGATGCTGACGCACGACACGCTGGACACGAAAGGGTGCGTGCAAGAAGCGTTGGAGTTGGCGGAAGCCGGGTGTGAGATCATCCGACTGACAGCTCAGACAAAGGTGTACGCGGCGAACTTGGAGAACATAGCGAGGGAGTTGAGAGCGGCCGGGTGTCGGGTGCCGTTGGTGGCGGATATTCATTTCAAACCGGATGCGGCGATGGAGGCGGCAAAATGGGTGGAAAAGATCCGCATCAACCCGGGGAATTTTGTGGACAAGAGAAAATTTATTCGGCGTGATTATACGGATGACGAATACGAGGCGGAACTCGAGAGAATACGGGAGGCTTTTACTCCTCTGGTGCTTTTTTGCAAGGAGCACGGGCGAGCCATGCGATTGGGAGCCAATCATGGGTCGCTTTCAGATCGGATACTGAACCGTTATGGGGACACGCCGGAGGGGATGGTGGAGAGTGCGTTGGAGTTTGCTCGCGTGGCGAGGGATTTGGGATACCATGAACTTGTTTTCTCGATGAAAGCATCCAATGTCAAGGTGATGATTCAAGCGTATCGTCTCTTGGTCAAGCGGCTTCAGGATGAGGGAGATGATTGGAACTACCCGATTCATTTGGGCGTGACGGAGGCAGGCGAAGGAGAGGATGCACGCATCAAGAGCGCTATGGGGATAGGTTCCCTGTTGGCAGACGGCATAGGAGACACCTTGCGCGTTTCTCTCACGGAGGAAGCCGTCTGCGAGGTAGCGCCCGGTTTTGAGTTAGCTCGTGCGTTTGGCTCCG
>CANPXA010000027.1 GCA_947585525.1 uncultured Akkermansia sp.
GGCTTGGTTTTGTCTTCACATGGGGAGGGAATCATGCTAGAATGGTCGAAGGATGGAGTATGGGTCACTCATAGAGCGGAGACGCGAGAGGTTTGCGGAGCTGGAACAGCAGATAGAGGATCCATCGTTGTTTGAGGATCAGGAGCGTGCACGCGATATTTTACGGGAGCACAGCCGCATTCGCGAGTTGTTAGGAGACTGGGAGTTGCTGCAGGAGGCTGAGCGGCAGATGAGTGAGAACGAGCAGTTGACTGCCGGGGAGGATGAGGAAATAGCGGAGATGGCCCGTGCCGAGGCGGAGGGGTTAAAGGAACGTCGGGAGGCTCTTCTTGAGAAGGTGCAGTATGCTCTGTTGCCGAGGGATCAATTGGAAGATCGTGATGCGTTGTTGGAGATACGAGCGGGCACGGGGGGGGACGAGGCTTCTCTTTTTGCGGCGGATTTGTTGGGGATGTACCAGAGGTACGCGGAGCGTCGGGGCTGGGGCTTTGAGGTGTTGGATGCGTCGCCGACGGATCTGGGAGGATTCCGTGAAGTAACGGTTCGCGTGACAGGAGAGGAGGTCTTTCGTTTCTTGAAGTACGAAAGTGGGGTGCACCGGGTGCAGCGCGTGCCGGTGACGGAGACGCAGGGACGCATTCATACCTCGACGGCGACGGTAGCTGTACTTCCCGAGGCGCAGGAGGTGGATGTGCAGATACGGCCGGAGGATCTGCGGATTGAGACCTGTCGTTCCGGCGGAGCAGGGGGGCAGCATGTGAACCGCACGGAATCCGCCGTGCAGATCTTTCACTTGCCGACGGGAATCATGGTGCGCTGTGAGCAGGAGAGATCCCAGATCAAGAATCGTGAGACGGGGATGCGCATCTTGCGCGCGAAACTTTTTGAGATGGAGCAGCGCAATGCGCAACAATCCTACTCTGCCCTGAGGCGGTCGCTCATCGGTTCCGGCGGTCGGGAGGAAAAAATACGGACGTACAATTTCCCGCAAAACCGACTCACGGACCATCGTATCGCCTATACCTCCTACAACCTGGACAATGTAGTCGCCACGGGTGACCTCGATGATATCATTGTCCATATGCAGCACGCCGAAATGCGCGAGCGTATCAATGAATTGGAAGCATGAAAACGATCGGTGAAGTCCTGCAGGGAGGTATTGATTATTTGGAGAAGAGAGGAGTGGAGGGAGCGCGTTCCTCCATGCAGGCTTTGATGGCTCATGTGCTGGAGGTGAACCGCACGTGGATTTACCTGCACATGGCTGATCCGATGACGGAGGAACAGCTCGCGCCGCTGAGGGAACTGTTGCGCTCCCGTGGACAAGGCACGCCTCTGCAACACCTGCTTGGGGAGGTGGAGTTCTACCGACGTTCTTTCCGCTCGGATGCACGCGCTCTGATACCGCGTCCTGAGACCGAGGAGCTGGTTGAGCTGGCACTACGCGAGGTGAAAGGAGCAGGGGGGGGACTGCGTGTGCTGGACATGGGCTGCGGTTCCGGCGTGATCGGCATCACGCTGGCGTTGGAATTGCATGCGCTCAAGCTGGAGGTCGTGATGGCAGATATTTCGCCCGTGGCTTTGGATCTCGCTTTAGAGAACGCGACCTCTCTCGGCGCCAAGGTGAAACTTTTCCGCAGTGATCTCTTCTCCGCTTGGCAGCCCGCCGAACAGGCGGAGGACACGCGTATCATCCCGCCCGCTCCCTTCGATCTCATCGTCGCAAATCTTCCTTACGTCCCCACGAATGAAAAACTCTCCGCAGAGGTGCAGCACGATCCCGCCACCGCGCTCTTTGCCGGTGACGATGGTTTGGAATTGATCCGCCGTTTCGTGCCTCAAGCTATGTCGTATCTGGCTCCCGGGGGACGGCTCTTGCTGGAGGTCGGACATGACCAAGGGGAGCGTGTGCAGAGGCTCATGGAGGAAAGCGGTTATGAGGAGGTCGCGCTGCTGAAGGATCTCAATGGAATTGCTCGTTTCCCCATGGGACGCCGTCCCGCCGCAGTTGAAGAGAATCTCTCTAGCTCTCCCGTTGATGAAGATGCAGGAAACAAGTGACGCGCGGGCACCGCTCTGCACGGCTCTGGAGGAGTACCTCGTTCGTTGTATAGAGGAGCGGAGATCTGTCGCCCGAGAGCTGCTGGATTTCGTCCGCAGCACTCCGGATTGCTTCGAACGCAGTCACGCCGCCGGACACATCACGGGGTCCGCATGGGTGCTCTCGCCGGATGGGAAGAAAGCTCTTCTCCTGCTCCACCGCAATCTCCGTCGTTGGCTGCAGCCGGGCGGTCATGCCGACGGGGACGCCGATGTCCTGCGTGTGGCTTGTCGGGAGGCGACGGAAGAGACGGGGATTGCCGGACTTCACCCAGTTCAACCGGGAATTTTTGACGTGGATATTCACGTGATTCCCGAGAGCCCGCGCGCGCCGGAGCACAAGCATTACGATGTCCGTTTCCTGCTCCGCGCACCCACGCTTTCCTTCACGATATCGGATGAGTCGCTCGACATAGGTTGGTTCACGCTCGCGGAGATGCTTGCTCTCGACCCCCAACCGGATGAATCCGTCCTTCGCCTCGCGCGCATTCTTCCATATCGTAATTTGTAATTCCCAATGTCGTTTCGGCTTTGCTTTTCCGGCACCTCGTCGGATTTTCCTATTCCGCCGATGTTCTTTATCGACGGCGTTGCAATTCACTCGCGTAGCATTGTCCCAGATCGGCGGCGTGCTCGGCAGCCCAGTCGAGGAGGCTTCGTTTGCCGGGGGCAGAAACTCCGTCCACAGCGAGGCGGTCCTCGCAGAGCCCGGTGATCTCATCGCGGGTGAGCATGACATCTCCTACGAGAGCCCCGAGGACGCGAGCGACAAGGAGTCCGGTCCATGCCGGGACCGGAAGGATAGGACGGTGTTTGCCGATTGAATCGGCGAGCATTTTCCACAGACCCCGGAACGTGTACGTTTCAGCGCCCACGGCCTCTACGATACAATGTTGCGCGGCATTCTCCGCTTCATCCATGGCAAGTTGCGCAAAGTCACGCACGTGGATGGGCTGAAGTCTGTAGTTTTCTCCGCGTCCGAAGGTGCCGACGCAGGGGAGGTGCCGCAGGCACCACGCCATGTTGTTGATGAGAATGGACTCAGCCGGCGATTCTCCGAAGAGGACGGCGGGGCGCAGGATGCTGTGCGGGAGACCGGTTCCTGTCAGGGCTTGTTCCAGGCGGGCTTTGCCGCTGAAGTAGGGGAGGGGACTCGTGGGGTCGGGATGTGTGATGCTCGTGTGGATGATGCGCTGCACGCCGGCTTCTTTCGCGGCGGCGAAGAGGCGCAGAGTGTTCTCTACCGCGGAACGGTGCGAGAACGCGGCGTGTCCGCGTCCGTTGTAGGAGAAGCGCACCCAATAGGTGTTCACGAGGACGTCGGCGCTGAGCAGAGAGGTCTCTCCGCCCTTGCTCCATGGCATGGGACGCAGCTCGAATTCGAGCGGGTTGGGAAGGCGGGAGGCAGAATCGGTGAGACCGATGACGCGCCAGCCGCGTTGCAAGGCTTCTTGGGCAATGTAGCGTCCGCTGTAACCGAGGACTCCGGTGATGGCTATCGTTTTCATGGTTTTTACGGGTTTATTTTGAAATAAGTCGAAGTAGTTTGCCTCCCATTTTGATGGCTCTGCGAAAAACACTCGTCGGGTAGCTCTGCGCCGCGCGGGCAAAGATCTCCGCCGCGTCCAGCAGTTCTTTCATTGCTTTCATCTTTCCTGCCGTTGTTCGATCTCCTTCCACTGTCGCCTCCCGCAGACATTCTTCCACGGCTTGCATAGCCCCCTTTGTCTCCCTCCTTCGCCTTTCCTCCAAGATACGGCGGGCGATTTCCCACACATCCCCCTCCGCTGTGTAATAAGTCTTCCTCTCGCCGAGGCGTGATTCCTTGCTCACTAATCCGTACTCTTCCAGCTCTCTTAAGCCGACCGATGTGTTGGAGCGCGCAATCCCCAACGCCTCGCTCATCTCCTCCGCCGTCAATCCCTTTCCAACCACATACAGTAAGCCGTGCAGCAGGGCTGTGCTCCTGCCTATCCCCCATCGAGTCCCCATCTCGCCCCAACGACGTACAAACTTTTCCTGTGTCTTTGTTAGTTTCATTGACTTTAATTTTCTGAAATTTCAGAAAATTTGCAAGAAAAATATGTGTCTGTTGCGGTAATTTTTATGCAATTTTCTTTGCGTGAATGACGATTTGGCATCGCTCCCGCTTTGACGCTTCGGTACCGCACTACCTCAGCGCCCTGCGGGCAAAAGGCTGAGCTTTTGTCCAATCGCCCTGCCCGCCCGCTTCGCGTGCGCCCTGTACGGGGCCGTCGGGCGCTTTGCATCCCCCGCGCCGGACGGCGCGCATGCATCCAATTCGTAATTCGTAATTCGTAATTCGTAATTCGTAATTGTTCTATTTTCTTCGATTTTACGACCGAAGATGTTGAAATTTCCTTCGAATTTGTGACTTAAATTGATCATATTTCCTTCGCTTTTTGTAATAAAACGGGATAAACTTCCTTCGAATTTGAGGAATTGTGTTGACATATCAGTGCATTACGGATAGGCTGGAAAGGAACTGAAGCCATGAAACGAGATGCTATCAAGAAACTGGAAGAATGGCGCAAGAGTCCGCGTCGCAAACCCTTGCTGCTACTAGGGGCACGGCAGGTGGGGAAAACGTGGCTGGCAAAGGAGTTCGGCAAGGCACAGTATCGGAATGTAGCCTATGTTCGTTTCGATGAATCATCGGCAATGCGAGAGGCCTTTGAGCGCAGTTCAGATGTAAAACAACTTTTGGCGGATATCCAACTGTCATGTGGGGTGGAAGTACGTCCGGACGAAACACTGATTATTCTCGACGAAATTCAGGAATGTTCGGCGGCGCTGTCTTCGCTCAAATTTTTCTGTGAGGAAGCGCCTGAATACCCTATCATAGCCGCCGGGTCGCTGCTGGGCGTGGAGTTACACCGTGGTGTAGGCTTTCCCGTTGGGAAGGTGAATCGCGTGATGCTTTATCCGCTCACCTTCACCGAATTTTTAACGGCTACTGACCATGAGCGTTATGCGGAATTGCTACGAAAGCGGGACTGGGAAACCATCACGCGCTTCCAAAGCGTGTATGAAAATTTGTTGCGCTACTATTTTTATATTGGCGGTATGCCGGAGGCGGTCAAAGCGTACGTGGAGACCGGACAATTTGTGCAAGTGCGGCAGGTGCAGATGAATCTGCTGGCGGATTACCGAGCCGATTTTAGCCGGCACGTTCCGGAGCCTGAGGTGGGACGTCTCTGTGACGTGTGGGACTCCATCCCCACTCAATTATCCGATAACAAGCGTTTTATTTTGGCGGATATCGTGCGCGGGGCTAAGTCGTCCGTTTATCGTGCTCCTATCACTTGGCTGCAAGAAGCAGGCTTGCTCCACGCTGCCTACAATGTGAGACAACCGCAGTTGCCGCTTTCCGGCTACCGGGATGAACAATTCAGACTCTTCCCTCTCGATGTGGGGCTACTGGCGGCACAGGCCGGACTGGCTTCCGCCGTGTTGGTGGAGAAGAATGCGGTATTCGGACAATTCAAGGGAGCGCTCACGGAGCAGTACGTCTTTCAGCAATTGCTGGCCGAGTGCGGACAACAGCCCTACTTCTGGTTGGCAGACAGGGCGCAGGCGGAGATAGATTTTCTGCTGGAAACGGATCGGGGCGTGGTGCCGCTGGAGGCGAAGGCAGAGCTGAACCTGCGCGCCAAAAGTCTGCGTAGCTTTTGCCAACGCTACCGTCCCACAAAAATCGCCCGCACCTCCATGCACAGTTACGGCGTGTCTTCCTACTCCTATAGCGATACGGACGGAAACGCGCGCAGCTGCTCCTTGCTCGACATTCCCCTGTTTGCCATCAGTCAGCTTCTCGCAGAGTTGACCGATTGAAGCGCTTCCCTACCTCGTAATTCGTAACTGTCCATAGGTGCCGTCAGGCGCCCCCGCCTTTTAGGCAGCCGGAGGCGCGGCGGGATTCAGCGGTGGCGCGGATGTCGCGGATGAGTTCCTGGTGCACAAGGGAGAGATCAGTTCTGTCATCGAGGACGGAGATGATCTTGAGGTAGTTGTCAACTTGGTGACCGGACGTGGACTGAGAGGTATTGTGCAGGGTGTCGCAGAGTTTGACGAGGAGAGCATCCGGCGAGAGATGGGACAGCTTGTCGCGCATGTAGGGCACCTTGCCTTCCTTGGCGATGCGTGCTTCATCGTTCGTGAGAGATTGGACGAGTTCCGCGACACGCTTGCCGAATTGGGACTCGAGTTGATCGAAGGTGACGTCCTTGCAGTCCTCTAAGGTATCATGCAGGTAACCGACGATGACGAGCTCGGGGTCGGAGGAATGCCTGGCGACGAGTTGGGCGACGGCTCGAGGGTGGGTGAAGTAGGGGTCGCCGGAGTCTTTGCGGGTTTGACCGTCATGGGCGTTTTCGGCGAAAGCGGCGGCTTGGGGGATGAGAGCTTCGGCTCGGGAGAATGACGAGGGAGTAGAGTCTGAATCCATATGTCTTTTCAGCAGCATCTTTTTAATTTATTCGCTATGTTTAAAGTGACGTCTTGCATCTGCCCCGCATTCCCGCATCGGATGGCGCGCAAGCCTCATATCGTAAATCGTAATTCGTAAATCGTACATGAGGCGCCGCTAGGCGCTTAGCGCCCCCGCCTCCGGCCATGAATTCGGGGACTCATGCGAGGTTTTTGGACTCCATGGCACGTATCATATCGGCTTCCTGTTTGACGCGCACTTGGAGGTCAGCCAGAGCATTCATGTAATAAATGTAGGCGTCGTAGGGGGAGGGGTAGGGAGTAAAGCCGTTGCTCTTCTCCATGTAGTGGAAGTGATCAGCGCTCTGCAGCTTGCGCCAGACGTGAATCATATCGCGATCGCGGCTGGCCTTGACGGGTTCCTCGAGGTCGTAGATTTTTTTGAGAGCCTCTTGCTGCATGACGTTGGCATTCCACTGGGAGGTGGTGCCGAAGGTGGAGCATGAGGTAGGCTGGGGACAGTCGATCGTCCCGGTGGAGTGGAACTCATGCACAATTTCCCCGGGGGTCATGAATCGGTTCCCTTCAAAGAGGATGGCGGGGATGAGCGTGCGCCAGAATTCAAACACGCCCGTCGAGTCGGGTTGGCGTTCGCCCAGGGTCTCGTAGTCCATGGAGATGTTCACCACTTGCCCCTCCTGTTTCGTGATCCAGTCGGCAAACGTGTAGGGCGAGAGCGGGTATTCCGTCCAAGAGGGATCGACTCGGTTGTTGGCGAGGTCGTTGGAGAGGTGGCGATTGCGGACGATTGTCTTCGTGTTGGCTATGAGCGGGGCGCACTGGAGGTCGTTGGGATGCAGGTTGCTCATCATCTGACGATTTCCGTCCGCCATGATGCCCTCCATCCCCATGTCGAGAGCTTGGGCTGCGATGGCGTTGGAGTAGAGCATACCCGTGTTCCAGAGGACGGTGGGCTGCACGCCGAAGAGGGATTCAATGAGGTCGATATGTTCCTGCACCTGCTCGGCAAATTCACCGGGAGAATAAAGCGAAGCGAGCGAGGCGTAGTAGGGCATGGCGAGGAATTCCACGCACCCCGTGTCGGCCAGTTCCCGGAAGGAGAGGAGGAGGTCCGGGCGGTGATGCATGGCCTGCTCGAGGATGACGCCGGAGAGGGCAAGCGAGAAACGGAACTTGCCATCGGAGAGCTCGATGAGCTGGCACATGAGTCGGTTGGCAGGGAGGTAGCAACGCTCAGCAACTTGGCTGAGCACCTGCGCGTTGAGCAAGTCATCCTCGTAGAAAGCGTGCTCCCCGATTTTGAAAAAATCGTAGGCGATGAGACGGTTGGGCTGATGCGCATGAAATGTGAGGGAGATATTCATGGCGGATTCGCGTGTGCGTTTGAGTTACCAGCCCAGGACGTGGTGATAGACGCGAATCATCTTGTCCGCGGCTGTGTCCCAGTTTGAGTTCTTGATATCCTGAGCGCTCTGCTCGGCTACCTTCTTGTAAAGCTTCTCATCAGTGACGAGGTCAACGATGTGCTTGGCCATCATGTTGACGTCCCAGAAGTCAGCCTTGAGGGCTCCCTTCATAACCTCGGCAACGCCACTCTGCTTGGAGATGACGGCCGGGATGTTGAATTGGGCGGCTTCCAGGGCGGAGAGTCCGAACGGCTCCGACACGGAGGGCATGCAATACACGTCCGTGAGGGAAAGCAGCTCGTTCACCTTCTTCTTGTCCAAAAAGCCCGTGAAGTGGAAGCGATCTCCCACACCGTGGAAAGCTCCGGTCTCAATGAGCTGGCGGAGTTTCTCACCTGTACCGGCCATCACGAAGCGCACGTTTTTCGTCTGCTCCAGCACTTTCGCCGCAATCTGCAGGAAGAACTCAGGTCCCTTCTGCGCGGTGAGACGCCCCAGGAAGAGAACGAGCTTCTCCGGGAATTTCTTTTTGCTGCGGAAGACGTGCACGGGGTCGGCTCCGTTGTGCACCGGGAAAATTTTGTCCGGATTGATGCCGTAATGCCCCGCGGCAACAGTGCCGGTGTATTTGGAGACGGGGATGACGGCATCCGCCTGCTCCATGCCGTATTTCTCAATGTCGTAGATCCAGCCGCGCGCGTCGGCTCCGGCGCGGTCGAATTGAGAGGCGTGCAGATGCACCACGAGGGGTTTGCCAGTGGCGCGTTTGACTTCCACACCGGCGAGGTAGGTCATCCAGTCGTGCGCGTGCACGAGGTCGAAGTCGTAGGCTCGTGCCATGACGGCGCAGATTTTGGAGAACTCGATGACTTTGCGAGCAAGGTCTCCGGAGTACAGGTCCTCGTGAGCAGTGAAGAGTTCGAGATCCGCCTGATGCACCTTGGAGAAGAGGAGTTTGCCTTCGCGGGTGAAAGTGATTTGCCCGGGCGTACCCTCCTCACTGGCGTAGGGGTGAAGATCGACGGGTGCATTTCCGACGGCGGCGAAGCTCTCGTACATATAGCCGCTTTCGAGCGTCTCCACTTGCCGATATTGCAGGTTGTTGATGCCCACCAAATCGAACCCATCGTACCGATAATCCGGTTGAGCCTTGGGAACGATGACCGAAAGATCGACCTTTTTCGCAAGCGCCTTGGATATGCCCATGCACGCCACGCCCAGTCCACCGTTGATCAACGGCGGAAACTCCCATCCCAGCTCGAGCACTTTGATGCGTTTCATGGCGTGTGGCACTGTTTGTTTACGCCCGCTCTCCGCGGCGCGCCGATATTTAACGCCATTCTGCGAGGTTTGTCCAGCTCAATTTGTGTGCGTATCTCTATACGTTCGATGAAAATACGTCGCAAGACATTGCAGGATAGGTTTCAGAAAAATCTGCAATTTTCGTCCCCATACGGCAGCAAAACAGCGACGTCTGCCACCTGACGCTCTTTTTTTTCTACAAAAACCCCCGAGGTCTCCCCTCTTCTCGAGAAACCTGCCCTGTTTCCGCCCCCCCGTGCGTTGAATGATTTTCCTCCCCGGCAAGGGAAGGGGTCAATCAGTGCTCCTGATTAGCTTTGCGAATGTCCTGCAGGGCCGAGATGAAGTCATCCAGGATCTCCGCAGGGACCATGATGCGGTCGCGGTTGGAGCTCACTTTCTCAGTGATGCGCACCACTCGACCTCTCGCGTTGCTCTTCAGGTCAATGAAGAATGTTTTGCGATCGGCGATGATCTTTTCTGTGCATATAATGTCGTCCTCCACTGTGTCGATGCAGGTTGGTTGTTTATCCCTGCATTGGTAATCTTAGCAAGTTCTCGTTGCAGAGTCAACTTATTTTCAGCGCCTGTCCCCAATAAATTTTATCTCGTGCATCGAAAAGCTGTGTCCATCACCCTAAAAAAGAGCAAGCTTGCGAAGAATTCCCGCGCCGACGGCGCATTTGCTTCACTCAAGCTCGCGTTTGTTCTCTTCTCCCCAGAAAGTTTCGAGGCTGTAGAAGTCGCGAATTTCGGCGGTCATAACGTGAACCATGACATCAACGTAATCAAGGACGGACCAGAGGGCTTGGGGGGGTGCGCTCGGCATAGACGGGGTAGAGGTTGAGGCGCTCTCCGACGAGTTTGTCCACATCGCGCAGGACAGCTCGGAGATGTGGCACGGAGGTGGCTGTGCAGACCAAGGCAAAGTCCGTGATGGAGGAGGAGTCTCGGAGGTCGTAGAGAGCGATTTCGGTGGCTTTGGCATCCGCTGCGGCGGACGCACAAGTCTTGGCGAGTTCAAGGCTATTCATAGGTGTGGGAGAGAGAAGGACTCAATCACGCTCGGAAGAGGTCTCGCTTGCGGCGGGAGGATTGTCGTCAGGGGTTTGCAGGTCGGTGGGAGCATCAGAAGGGAGCGGCACATCGGGCGGGAGCTCGCGGGAGGGGGGATTGAGCATGGTCCCGGTGTCGAGGAGTTCCCTGACGTGATCGCCGCTGAGGGTCTCAAACTCAATGAGCTTTTTGGCGATGAGCTCGAGCCGATCTTTATTTTGCGAGAGAATGTCGAGGGCTCGGTTGTAGTTTTCCTCAATGATGCGGCGAATTTCTTCATCGATGATCTGAGCGGTGCGTTCGGAGAAGTTGCGCACGGATTGAGCAAAGTCGCGCGCGAGGAAGACTTCGTCATGTCCGGAGGAATACTCCACAGGACCGAGCTTCTCACTCATGCCGTAAACACAGACCATCTTGCGCGCAATGGAGGTGGCTTGGCTGATGTCGCCACGTGCCCCGCCGGAAACGTCGCCGAACATAACGACCTCAGCACAACGACCGCCCATGGCCATCACGATGTAGTCGAGCAGCTCGCTCTTGTACTCGCTATGCGTGTCCTCGTCCGGCAACATCATCGTGACTCCCAGCGCCGGTCCGCGCGGGATGATGGTTACTTTGTGCAGAGGAAGCTTCTTCGCCAGATCGGTCTTGAGCAGGCAGATGGCGTGCCCCGCCTCGTGCACGGCTGTCATCCATTTTTCCCGCTCCGTGATCTCAAGGGAGCGGCGTTCGCGACCCCAGCGCACCTTTTCGCGTGCCTCTTCAAGGTCAGCCTGAAGGACGGTAGAGTGGTTGCGGCGCACGGCAATGAGGGCGGCTTCGTTCACGAGGTTGGCAAGTTCTGCGCCTGAGAAGCCTGTGGTGGCCTTGGCGACGGATGCCAGGTTCGCTTCAGGAGAGAGTTTGATCTTGCGGGCGTGTACACGCAGGATTTGCTCGCGTCCCGCCGCATCCGGCAGGTTCACCATCACCCTACGGTCAAAGCGACCGGGACGCAGCAAGGCGGGATCCAACACGTCTTCCCGGTTGGTCGCGGCGATGACGATGATGTTTTCGTTGTCCGTAAAGCCATCCATTTCCACGAGCAAGGCATTGAGCGTTTGTTCGCGTTCATCGTGTCCCCCGCCGACGCCGTGACCACGGTGGCGACCTACGGCGTCAATCTCGTCAATAAAGATGAGGCAGGGAGTGTGCTTCTTCGCTTCGGCAAACATATCACGCACGCGGCTTGCACCCACACCAACGAACATCTCCATGAAGTCGGATCCGGAGATCGTGTAGAAAGGTACGTCGGCTTCACCGGCTATGGCCTTTGCGAGGAGGGTTTTTCCGGTTCCGGGAGGTCCGACCATCAGAATGCCCTTGGGGATGGAGCCACCGAGGGAGCGGAATTTTGCCGGGTTTCGCAGGAATTCCACGAGTTCCCAGACCTCTTCCTTTGCCTCGGAGATGCCGGCTACGTCCTTAAAGGTGGTTTTATTCTTGGAGGGATCCAAGAGCCGGGCGCGGGATTTGGCAAATTTGATGGCTCCTCCCGGACCGCCGGCATTCATGCGGAAAAGCATGAAAAAGAGCAGCACGATGAGCAGGATGGGCAGGCAGTTGATGAGGATGAGCTGCAGGGTGTTGCTCTCCACGCGGTAGATGGCGTGGGCGCCCACGAGAGTCCTTATCGTATCGCCTTGAAATTTTCCGCTGAAAGCAACCCGTACGGCGATGACGTCACGGCGTCCCACTTTTTGCGTGGGGTAGAGGCGGTATTGTCCGATGATGACTCCACTGCCGCTGCCGCGCAGGTAAACAACGGGGGGCGTGGACATATCGATGCGTCCCTCTTCTCCCAGGGCGCGGAACTCCTGAGTGGACCAGATTCGCACGGCGTCCGGCACTTGCTCGGGCAAGGGTGTGTCAGCGCTCTCCACAGAAGTGGAGGTGATGCCGAAGCGGTTGCAGAGCGCCTTGATTTCATCGCTGTCCGTGAAGGGCATGTAGAAATGGCCGTAAACAAATTGGGGCTTTTGCTTGTAAATGTATGCGCGGATGACTCCGGTGTTGTTTTCCTCATCGGTGATGACCTCGATGGGAAAATTCTTCGGGTCGTTCATGATCACCATCCCGGAACGCAATTCTTTCTCAAAAGTCGGAAGCTCCATCTTCTTTGTCGATACCCCCAGCCCCCCGTCAAAGACGAACGCCAGCAAGATGACCCCGACGATGACAGACACCAGAACCCACAGCCCCCAGTTGGTCTGTCCTTGAGGCGGCATCGGTTGGTTAGGCTGTTCTTGTTCGTTGCTCGGTTTTTGTTCGGGGATCTCTGCCATATCGAAAGGTTGATTCGTGCCTATATTACCTCATTCCTTTTCTGTTGGAAATACCGGAGTGAGACATAATGCCAGGCAAACGCCCAGCGTTTGCCTATTTACGATTTACGATGTGAATGTTCGCGCGCTACGCGCGGGCTGGTCCGAGATTACGCCATGCTATTTCCCCGGCCCCGAGTAGGGCGCACGCGTAGCGGGCGGTAAGGGCGGTTGGACAAAATGCGTGAGCATTTTGCCCGCAGGGTGAAAGCGACCGACGGCTGTAAGGTCGATGAGCCAAAAGCGATAGCTTTTGTCCCAACGGGATGAGGAGTCGTGAGGCGACTCCGAAGCAAGCGTCAAGACGCTCGACGGCCCCGTGTAGGGCGCACACGAAGCGGGCGGTAAGAGAGGTTGGACAAAATGCGTGAGCATTTTGCCCGAAGGGCGAATAAGCAAAGAGGTGCCTACGAGTCAATGGGGCGGCGCTGAGTCAATGTGGTGCCGAGGCGTCAAGACGCCCGACGGCCCCGAGTAGGGCGCACGCGTAGCGGGCGGTAAGGGCGGTTGGACAAAATGCGTGAGCATTTTGCCCGCAGGGCGCTGAGGTAGTGTGGTACCGAAGCGTCAATTTACGATGTGGATACTAGCGCGCCGCGCGCGGGGGTGCGGAACATGGGCGCAGCGGCTCATCTTTGCTT
>CANPXA010000028.1 GCA_947585525.1 uncultured Akkermansia sp.
TCCGCGAGAGCCTTCACCCCGATGGAGCAGTTGATATAGGCGATAACGTAGTAATTTTTCTGTTTGTTGGCTTCGAGGAAGACGGCCAAATTTTCAGGCGGGCAGGATGCCTCCAGAGAGCAGCTTGCCTCGGTATCCGGCAGTACCACGGTACGGGTGGGGTTTAAGATGCAGGCCGTTTCCGCCATAAAGTGAACCCCGCAAAAAGCGATCACATCACAAGAGGTTTCCTGTGCGTGGCGGGCCAGAGCTAGCGAGTCCCCCACAAAATCAGCCACGTCCTGAATTTCGGGTCTTTGGTAACTATGAGCCAAGACAACCGCCTTACGTGTTTTTTTCAACTCCCGTATCTCCGCAATAAGATCTCCCTGTTTCATGGTTCGACGATGTGTTTGATTTTTTTAACCTCGTACGCCATGCCTCCGCTATTCCTAGAGAGGCAAATCTCCCGTCGGAGCGTTCCAAATATCCCCGTTGGCGGGTTGCTCAGGAGCAGGTGACGAATCCTCCGAAACATCAATACTTGTTTTATTTGCGTTCGTATCCACAACAGGACCGCTACTTTGCCCCTCGTAGTCAGCAGAAGCGGAAGTTGTCGGTCGAACGTCCTTCCTGAGCTTGGTGTTGGCAGGAACGGGATCGCTAGGCGCCGTCCCGTCGGCCGTAAAGTCCGTCATATCCACGAGGTCAATTTCTCCCAGGGCGTAGAGAGCTATGTCGGGAAGTCGATCCTTAACCAGCTCGCTGATGGGAAGGGAGGCGGCTCCCTCCGGGGTCCGGAGGCTGATGCGCTTGCCTTGGAGTCGGGAAATAGTGGCATTGTTGTAAGTCCGCCCGCGGGTGGTCGTCACGTTTCCGATGGGAAGCCCGGGAAGGAGTCCGCGAGCCACACCGCGGGATTCCCTGTCAATCTGGCGGATTTCGTGTTGCAGGGCGAGAACGCGCTTTTGCTGGTCAGCGAGGGAAGCCCTCAGTTGGGCGTTCTTATCGGAGAATTCACTGAGTTTGTTTTCAAGCTGGGAAAGCTTGCGGCGCATACTGAGCTGCTCATCGGCGTGGTTTGCTGCGTCTTGGAGAGCTTCCCGTTGTTCACAGAGCGTGAGGCACTCTTTCTGCGTCAGCTCCAGGATGGTGGGTACGCGGTACTTGTTCCACTGACCGCGCAGGTAATAAGTACCTCCGGCGCAGGCTCCCACCACGAGCAGAACGAGGAGCGTATCCAGAGCAATCCCCGCCCACTTGGACTTTCGCGCCCGTTTTTCTTCGACAATTTCTTCCTTCTTCGCATCCTCGTGTGCCCCTTCTTCTTCGCGAGCCTTTGGAGCATCGAGGGCTCCCTCTTCTTTTTCAGAGAGCACGGAATCGTCGGTTGACACCTCGGCGATCTCCTTTGACCCGTCCGAGTCGGAGGGGAGTTTCCCTTCGACAGGATCCGACATCAAGATCGCGTCAATCTTGAGAGAAGAAGCGGGGGAATCTTCGTGGTTCCTTGAAGTGGAAAGACTCATGGTTGGGACTTGTTGGAAGAGAGTACTTGACTTTGAAGAGAGCGAAATGTCTCGCGGAAACGGTCGAGCCTGCCCTCCAATTCGATACGGCGCATACGCACGTCAGTTTCCTGTGCTTGGAGTTGTTTGAGGGTCTCGTAAGCCTGGACAACCTCCTGATTCCTTGCGTCAATTTGATCCTGCAGGTTGGGCACATCTTCACCGGCGCGACGAATGAGCATCTGCATATCCGCTATTTCGCGGCGCAAGGAGGCGTTCCGCTTCTGCAGTTCTGTCAGTTCTTCAATGTTGGGACCCTGGGGCTTGCAACCTGACGACAACAAAGCCACCGCGAGCAGCATCAAAAAACCAACTATGGTGCGTCTTTTCACGACGCCATCTTGCCGTATTTTGTTGTTAGCGTCAAGCATGGAATTTGTCAATGATACAGCATTTGTCGTCGAATGAAGTTTATTGCAGAGATCCATCATCTGCATAATTTTGCTGTTCCATCTTAGGAGCGCGAATCAACTGCATGACCTCATCTCCGGGCAGATTTTTCTGTGGAGGTGTTATCGTGCGAGTATCAAAAGGAGCGAAGTCCGACT
This sequence comes from uncultured Akkermansia sp., assembly GCA_947585525.1. Lineage (GTDB taxonomy): Bacteria > Verrucomicrobiota > Verrucomicrobiia > Verrucomicrobiales > Akkermansiaceae > Akkermansia. The sequence continues at coordinate 2,096 of CANPXA010000028.1, forward strand.
CCGGTGAGATATCTCCGCCGGTCGCCAGGGAGAAGTACCCGCGTTCTGAGTTGAGTCGGCAGTTGATGTTGGGATTGGGATTAGAATCCCGTGTGAAACGGAATTCAGTCGCTTCGTCCCAAGATGTCCCATTCCAGCGCAGAGCCGGTCCGAACGTGGCGCGACGTTCATTTTTCTTGGATTCGACATTGCGCATGAAATCCTCCACAAACCCACAGGCTCCGCCCAGTCCACGGCTCACCGCCTGTATTCTCCAGCAACTCAGAAGCTCCCACTTGCCGGTGGCCGGATTCATCACGTAGCCCGCCAGTTGACGAAAATCTTCACCATCGGCTTTTTCAACAATCAGCGTCCGGATGACCTCTCCCTCTTTCCAATTGAAGAGGCGCATGGACTTTCCTCCGGTGCCCTCACCGCCGAAGCGCTCGGTGACAACGTTTTCTCCCCGAGCTACCAACTTGGCTCGCTCTTCTTCCGGAGCGGCGTGCGGATTATCACCCGTGTCCTTGGCATCCCAGACGGAGAAGATAGCCACGCGCTGAGGATTCCCTTGTTCATCCTTGTCGCAAAGTTCTTGCACGCCGATGTAGCCTACGGAAAAGTTGTTGCATGCGAAATAGGTTCCCGGGGCGCTTTTTTCCACGACCATTTCCGTGTAGGCTGCACTGTGCTCCGGGAGAGTAGGGCCGTAGACCAGATGAACCGAGGTGCATTGACGCATGGCCATATTTTCCGGTTTCCAGTAATCGGAATCTCTGTTTGCTTGAGCCGCCTCAGGAAGCAAAACTCCTCCCGCCATCAGCAAACTCATGAGTGAGAATACGCCGAATTTCATGCCCCTCATGCTATCAAAAATCAACTCGCATTACAAGAAAAAAACAGAGACAGAGGTTGCTGCGGGCTTGACCCGGGGTGCCGATGTGTGGTAACATGAAAAACAGTTCTTGCCGAAGTGTACGACGGGGATGTTTATCAATCGGGAAATATCGTGGCTTGAGTTCAATCAGCGTGTGCTCGATCAGGGGATGAGAAAAGGACTTCCGCTGCTGGAGCGGCTGAAGTTTCTGGCTATTTCTGCAAGTAATTTGGACGAATTTTTCCAAGTGAGGGTGGGGGGCTTGCTGCTCTTGGAGCGCAGTGGCAAAGGTAAACGTGACCTGACGAATCTAACCCCGGGAGAGCAACTTGAGAAAATACGAGAGCGCACTCAGATGATGGTGCAGCAGCAGTACGAGTTGATGAACGGCGAGCTGTTGCCGCTCATGAGGGAGGCTGGAGTGGCTCCGGTGAGTATGAGGGAGCTGAATGAAGTGCAGCGCAGTACGCTGGAGCTCTTTTTCGCCCAACAGGTGGCCCCCTTGCTGACCCCGATCGCAATTGAGGAGGAAAATCCTCCTGTACTACCCAACCTGAGTCTCATTATGGCTTTAGAGCTGGCCGTTGCGGGATCGGAGGAGGTGAGGCTTGTTGCGGTTACCTTGCCGGATAGTTTGCCGCGGCGTATTCATGCTGCGTGCTTGGGCCAGGATGGGTACGTCATGCTCGAAGATCTTGCGAGCTCCTGTATCGGACAGCTCTTTGAGGGAGAAAAGATACTCAACTGCGCCGTTTTTCGAGTGACGCGAAATGGAGATATCGCCGTGCAAGAGGAAGAAGGTGGAGATCTGGCATGGGAGATGAGTCAGGTTCTCGTGGCACGGAAGTTTTCCGACTGCGTAAGGCTGGAGATACCGGTGGAAGTGGAGGAAGGTTTTGCGGGGCGGATTGCAGGGATGCTTGGGGCGCAAGAGAGGGGCATTTACCGCGTGCCCGGGTATTTGAGGTTGGTCGATTTCGGACAGATGGCCGCAGAGCCGGGGAATGACGCGCTCAAGGTGGAGCCGTGGACTCCGTGCTATCCGGCAGGGGTGGACCCGGGGTTGAGTATGTTCGAGAACATCGCGCAAGGGGATATTTTCATCAACACGCCGTTTGAAAGTTACGAGCCGATCGTGAAGCTTGTGGAGGAGGCGGCGGAGGATCCGGATGTGTTAGCCATTAAGCAGGTTCTCTATCGAACTGCGCGAAACTCGCGTTTCATCGCGGCTCTCTGTCGGGCGGCTGAACTCGGAAAGCAGGTGAGCGTTCTCGTCGAACTCAAAGCTCGCTTCGACGAGGGGCATAACCTCGCTCAGGCCGAGCGGTTGCAACGAGCCGGTGTGCAGGTCATCTACGGTGTGAAAGGCTACAAAACGCATGCGAAAGCGTTGCTTGTGGTGCGTCGGGAAAATAGCGTTTTGCGCCGTTATTGCCATCTGGGGACAGGAAACTACAATGAGGACACAGCCCGGATCTACGGAGATATTTCCCTTCTCACTTGCGATGAGGCCATCGGCGCGGATGTCTCGCAATTTTTCAACTGTGTCACCGGTCTGACGCAGGTCAAACGTTTTCGTAAGCTGCAGCCGTCTCCGGCTTTGATGAAAGGGCGGATTCTGGAGCTCTTGCATGCAGAGATTGGCAGAGCCAAACGGGGAGAAGAAGCGTGTGTGATGTGCAAGATGAATTCTCTCAACGACTGTGACATGATGCAAGCCTTGGACGAGGCTGCCGAAGCCGGAGTGGAGATAAGGCTCAACGTGCGTGGTATATGCTGCTGGGTACCGGGGACAGCGCGTGGGCAGCAGCACACACGTATCGTGAGCATCGTGGATCGTTATTTGGAGCACGCCCGTATCTTTTGCTTCCACAATGGGGGCGATCCCCTCGTGTTCCTCGCCAGCGCGGATTGGATGAGCCGCAATCTCGACCGTCGTGTCGAGCTCCTCACTCCGATTGAGGATAAGAAATTGGCCCGTCGTGCGATGGAGATACTGGATGCCTGTTTCCGGGATAACACGCAGTCCTCGCTCATATTGTCGGACGGCTCTTCAACGCCTGTTACCCCGCGTCCGGGGGAGGCCCCTTTCCGAATGCAAGAATATCTGCAACGACAGGCTCAAAAACATGCCCGCTCCCGCGAGAGAAACAGTCGCACGCTTCTTGAACCCCACCGACCGAAATCCGACGCAACCAACAGGGTCTCACCATGAACGCTCTTCTCAATGGATTCCGACGCTATGTGGATTTTAGCGGACGTGAAGCAAAGGGACAATTTTGGATGTACATCCTGCTCTCGCAGCTCATCTTGGTTGTTTTTGCGGTTCCTGTGTTTGTCACGGGGACCCTCATGTACCGTGATGTTCTCCAAGAGGAACCTGTGAGAGAAGCGGTGACCGGTATCGTTGAACAGCTCAACGAAGGCGCTTCATCCGATGAAGCGGTGCAGATGGTCATCGATGAGGTCATACCGGTCTTTCTGAGCTGCTTTCAAAATCGACTGAACCAAGGTGACGCGACAGTGCGAATTTTCCATGTTTTTCTCGCCTTGAGCGCTCTTTGGTGCGTATTCATCACCGTGCCGACGATTTCGGCTACCGTGCGGAGACTTCGTGATGCGGGACAAAGTGTATGGTGGGTATTGCCTCCCTTGCTTGCTTTCGTGCCTTGCGCGCTCGTGAGCCAGTTGGCCGGTCTGCTCAGTCTCGCGACGTTGGTGTTGTGTTGTCTGGACAGTGAGAGGACGGAGCCAGGGCAAAAACGCGCATAAATCGCGGGAAGAAACGCAGGAGTACGGTGTAAAGGGCAAGGGACAATGTGAGGATAACCCACGGGATCACCGCCGCCTGGAGTGGGGTGAAATGACCGCCGTAATCGCCCGTGACGATGACTCGCAGCCAGCGCAGGAGGATAAAGTGCGTGACGTACACGAAGAAAGCAGCCGGTCCCCATTGTGCGACCAGACGACAGAAACGCGGCAGCCATCTCTCCACGATGCTGCCTATGCCAATAGTTGTCGCAACGCCCAACAACACCAGAGCGCTGCTCTGAACCGGCGGGTAAAAGCTCCAGAGGAGCACGGCGGGCAAGAGAAGAAGAGAGCCCGCCACCGGGATCCAGGCATAGCTGCGTACAAAGGTTGTGAGTTTTTCCCCGTTTGCGTATCTTTGAATGAGCAATCCTCCCATGTAGAAGCCCAGTGCAAGCACACTTTCGTAGAGTCTGAAGGGAAGCCAAGGTACGCCACGGGTGTGGTGAGAGGCAGCAGTTTCGCAGTCCGCTTGACAAAGTACATCACTTGCCGCGAAGGTGATGAGGATGACCCCCAGCATCATCTTGGAGGGCATACGCTGCAGAATCGGGCTTACAAAGGCAAAGATGAGCAACGTACGCAGGTACCACAGCGGTACGTTGCTAAAGTCCCAGTAACACCAGGACGCGAGGCCGGTTTCACTGAGCAGGAGCCGCGGAGAGAGCCAACTCCAATCACCGTGCATCAACTCTGTCAGGTGGGCGAAAGGTTGGAGCGCGATGATGGAGATCAGTGTCCAGAAAAGGTAGGGAAGGAGCAACTGCTTGGTGCGTCTCCAGTCCACCCATTGGCCGGCGGCGGCGCGGTGGGTGAAGTAGCCCGCCATGAGAAAAAAGAAGAAGATGAGACTGCGGTAATTGAAGAGATCAGCCACGTAGGCGGGAAAGCCGTAATGGCGATCGCAGTGGCGCACGATGACGCAAAATGCCGTGTAGATCCGACAAAAATCGATCCACTCAATGCGTTTGGTTCTCATAGGAGGAACGACTGGGGTGGAGGAGCAATCTGTCGGGTTGGCGAAGACTCAAAAGTTGCGGTCTGCAGGAGTGTTGTCGGGTGAGTCTTCTTCATCCTCGTCATCTTCCTCGTTGTGCACCTCAAGGGCACGACGCATCTTGCGGGTAAGAAAGGGTCGCACGACGAGACCGTAGAGAAGATAGCACAGGAAGAAAATGGCGGGTGCAATCCAGGGAAAGCAGATGAGCAGTCCCACGGAGAGAACAGCCAAAAGGATGGCGGTGATCGTGCCGCGCTTGCGGAAGGTGATGTGTTTGAAGCTCGGGTAGATCACGCGACTCATCATGAGCAGGGAAACAACAGTCATAGCAATCGCCATGAGGATCTGCCAAGGTTGAGCGATGACGAGATTGCGATTGGTTGTTATGTCGATGACGAGGTACATGGCGCTCACGACAGCGCCGGCTGCCATGGGGACGGGTAAGCCTACGAAATCTGAACTCTGGTTGGGTTTGCGAGGGGCGGCTGCCATGCAGTTGAAGCGAGCTAACCGCAACGCTGCACAGAGCAAGTAGAGCACAGCAATCCCATCCCCCAAAAACGGTACCGGAAGCTGAAACAGAACAGCGCGAGCCAAAAGCATGGCCGGAGCTATGCCGAAGGATACGACGTCCGCAATAGAATCAAATTCCCTGCCGAATGGTCCATCTGCTTTGCAGAGCCGTGCGACGCGTCCATCCAGCAGATCAAACACACACGCAGCAAAGATGAGATACGTGGCTTGCCTGTAGTATTCGAAGGCTTCCGGTGTCCCGGAGTCGAATTGCATGCCTTTAAAAATTGTCAAGATGGAGAAGAAACCGCAGAGCAGATTACCGGCCGTAAGCATATTCGGCAGGATGGGTATCTTCGGCTCATCCGGATATTGTGGGGGCAGGGGAGAGGTGGTCATCGTGTGAGGTGTGGTGATGGTGGTGACGGGTTAAATTCCGAGTGCTTGCCGGGCAGCATGGAGCAATTCCTCTTTCGCCGCGCGGTCGCTGCCGGAGCCGCGAGCCATGTCGGTCTTGCCGCCTCCTTTGCCCGAAACAATGGGGGCGAGGGAACGGATGAGCTCGCCGGCGGAAAGACCGGCGGCCTTCGCCTCTGCTCCGCAGAATGCACCGAGGGAGAGAGCAGAGCCGTCATCCGCCACGAGAAAGGCCGCTCCCGAGAATTGCCGCTTGCGCAAGCCGTTGAAGAGTTCGGTGAGGAGCTCAGCGTCACCCTCCGCATCAAGTACGAGCGGTCGGGAGTCGGTGAGCTGAGCCGAAAGCAGAGCATCCGCCTGACTTGCGGCAGCGGCGGAGCGTGCTTTTTTGAGACGTTTGTCGGCTTCCTGCGCTGCTTCCTTCAGAGTGGCAACATAGGCAAAAAATTGGTCAAGGAGTTGGTTGACCGAGCGAATGTCACGGGCAGCGAGAGCCTTCACGGCAGGTTGCTCGTCATTGGAGGGAACGGGGATCGTAGGCTGCCCGAGGTCAGCCAACTTGGCGTTGGCAGAGGCGAGCTTTTCGAGGGCTTCTTTGCAATCGGGGAGCTGCCGCTCAATCATTTCACGTACGGCTGCGTAACCGGCATCGCCGCAAGAAGCCTCAATACGCCTCACCCCGCTGGCAATGGCTCCCTCACTGCATATCTTGAAGAACCCCACTTGCCCCGTGGAGCGCACGTGGGTGCCGCCGCAAAGTTCCATGGAAACTCCGTCGAATTGCCCATCCGTACCGCCCATTTGCACGAGACGTACGGTATCGCCGTATTTGTCGCCGAAGAATTGGCAGACCTCTTTGTGTTGACGAATTTCGGACATGGCATGTTCTTCGCAGGAGACGGGAAGATCCTGGGCGATCCAATCATTGACGAGCTCTTCGGCAGCGCGCAGTTGTTGCTTGGAGATGGGACCGCTGGAGACATCGAAGCGCAGGCGGGAGGAATCCACGAGGGAACCCTGCTGGGATACCTGATCACTCACGATGGTGCGCAGGGCCTTGTGCAGGAGGTGAGTGGCGCTATGGTGAGCCTCCACGGCGCGTCGAAAATCCGGGTCAACCGAGAGCCTGACTTCATCCCCCACGCGAGGACGTACGCCATCCTGCAGGGAGAGGAGGTGGGCTCGGGCATTTCCGATCTGTTGCACGCCAAGCACGGGACAGGAGTCTCCGCCGAACTCAAGCATACCGATGTCGCTCACTTGCCCACCCATTTCTGCGTAGAAAGGCGTAACGTCGGTGATAACAAAGAGCATACCGTCCTGTTCGTGAAGCTCGGTGACTTTGGCCAAAGAGGAATCCTGGTCGTAGCCGACGAAACGAGTCGTCTGGGCAGTTTTGATATCCAGCGCTCGTACGATTTGCTTTTTCTGGGCGGCTTTGGCGCGTCGGCGTTGCTCCTCCATCAGCTCCTCAAAGCGGGCGGAATCGACGACGAGACCGCGCTCGCGTGCCAGCAGTTCCGTGAGGTCGATGGGAAAGCCATAGGTGTCGTAGAGTTTGAAGGCAAACTCGCCGGTGACGGCACCCTTGGCGGTCACTTCCTTGTCAAAGAGTTCCAGACCGCGATCCAGGGTTTCATTGAAACTCGTCTCTTCTCGCAGGAGCACCTCTTTGATGGTAGCGCTGCGTTCCCGAACTTCCGGAAACACATCGCCCATCTCCGTGGTCAGCGTGTCCACCAGCTCTGAGAGGAAGGGCTTCGTAAGTCCGAGGGAGCGTCCGTAGCGCACCGCTCTTCGCAAGATGCGCCGCAACACGTAATTGCGTCCGTTGTTGCCCGGCAAGATTCCATCCGCTATGGAGAAGGAGAGCGTGCGGATGTGGTCCGCTATCACACGGAAAGCAATGCTCTGCTTGAGCGTGTCTTGTTGCTCAGGGGTGGCATCCTGTGGATAGAGGTCGGCATAGGAGAGGTGAGAAATCTCTTCAAGCTTGGAAAAGATGGGACGGAATACATCTGTGCTGTAGTTGGAAACCCGGCGGGAGAAGTCGGTGAAGTTTTTTGTGCATTGCATCATGGCGCAGGCCCGTTCAAAGCCCATACCCGTGTCCACGTGACAAGCAGGGAGGTTGCGGAAGGAACCGTCTTTCTCTGCATTGTATTGGATGAAGACGAGATTCCAGATCTCAATGCATTGGTCGCTGCCTGCGTTCACGAGAGACCCTTGCGTGTTTCCCTCCGGGGTAAGGTCAACATGCAGCTCCGAGCAGGGACCGCAGGGACCGGTTTCGCCCATCATCCAGAAGTTGTCGTGCGCATTGCCGTTGACCACATGAATCTTCGGATCCAGTCCCTTTGCAGCGAAGAGAGCCGACCATGTGTCGTATGCCTCTTGGTCGAATTCGCCGGGATCCCCTTCGCTCGGCGCATATACGGTAGCATAGAGTCGTTGGACGGGAAATCCCCAACGTTCCACGATGAGCTCCCATGCCCATGAGATGGCTTCCTTCTTGAAATAGTCGCCGAAGGACCAGTTGCCCAGCATCTCAAAGAAGGTGTGGTGGTACGAGTCTTGTCCCACATCTTCCAAGTCGTTGTGCTTTCCCCCGGCGCGAATGCACTTCTGGGTGTCGGTGGCCCGAGCCGGTTTCCACGGCGGAGTCCACACACCGAGAAAGTAGGGGACAAATTGATTCATGCCGGCGTTGGTGAACAAGAGCCCGGGGCTCTGGGGCATGAGGGAGGCGGAAGGCACAATGGTGTGTCCTTTCTCTCGGAAAAAGTCTAGGAAGCTCTGACGGGTTTGAGCGGAGGTCATCATGATATTTTTGTGAACAGGGAAGTTATTCGAACGGTACGCTCACCGCATCCCCTGACGCGTCAAGAGCATACACGCATTGCGTCCGTGTGTAAAGGCGAAAAACCCTAGAGATTGCGGCATCCACATCCGTCCCAAGAAAAAGCAACCCCAACAAGCATTTATCGGCAGGTGATGGAGCATAACCCGTTGATTAGGGACGATGGTGCCGCCGCGGCTGTCCACCGGGATGGTGAACCCAGCTCCGATCTCAACTCTGATGTCGGCAACCCTGAGCAATCCCATCAGCAAACTTGCTTTGAGGGGTGTTTGGTTGGGGGAATCAGGCGTTCGCTTTTTTCCGGCGGACGAGGGAATAGACCCAGTCACGCAGGCGGGCAAAGATCGAGTAGAGGGCAGGGGTAAGGAAGATGCCGAAGAGCGTGGCGAGCATCATGCCGCAGAAGGTGGTGATGCCGATTTCCTGGCGGCTGGCGGCTCCGGAGCCGGTGGCCACCACCATGGGCAACACGCCGAAGATGAAGGAAATAGCCGTCATGAGAACAGCGCGGAATCGGAGATTGGCTCCGTTCATGGCGGCCTGTTTCACCGGGGTGCCGTGAAGCTCGTGGTCCTCCTTGCTGAACTCCACCATGAGGATGGCGTTCTTCGCGGAGAGACCGATGAGCATCAGGATGCCCAGCTGCACGTAGATCGAGAGGGAGAGACCGAAGAGATGGACGCCCATGAGTGCGCCGAGCGTCGCCACACTCACCGTGAGCATCACCGGGACGGGTGTCGTCCAGCTCTCGTACTGCGCGACGAGGAAGAGGTAGGCGAAGAGGATAGCGAGGGCAACGAGCGTGCCGATCTTCCCGGAATTCTGGCGTTCCTGGAACGAGAGGTCCTTCCAGGAGACCATCCACTGACGGTTGTTGCCGGCGGCGCGTTCCTCCTTGTTGACCTGGGCGAGGGTGGATTCAATGAGCTGCATGACTTCGCCGGAGCTGACGCCGGGGCGGGGCATGACGGTGATATCCGCGCTCATGTACTGGTTGAAGCGACCGTAAGAGGCCGGTCCCATGGAGTAGGAGAGGGAGCAGACGGCGGAGAGGGGTACCATGAGCCCCTTCTCGTTGCGTACCATTTGGTTGAGAATATCGTCCGGCGTTCGGCGATCATTGGTCGCGCCCTGGACCATCACCTTGAAATTAAATCCGTTCAGCGTGAAGTCGTTCACGTAGGAGGAAGCCATGACACTCTGAAGCGTGTTGAAGATGGTGTTGACCGGCACGCCGAGGGACTGGGCCTTTTCGCGATTAATTTCGAGGTGGATTTGCGGGTTTTCGGCGTTGTATTCACTACGCACGAGAGCCACCTTGTCCGAGTGCGCCTGGAGACGTTGCTGCATCTCCTTGACCATATTGCCGAGATCCAGGGAGGTGGCGTCGCCGGAGACCTGAAGCACCATGGAAACGCCGCCGGTGATGCCGAGACCCATGATAGCCGGAGGAGTGACCGCCATGATGGAGGCCTCCGGGATATCGGCGCAGGCTTCATTCACGCTCTGAGCAATGGCGGAAACGTGAAGATCCGGGGTCGTGCGCTCGCTCCAGTTTTTGAGCTGGATGATCATCATGGCGCTGCTCTCCCCGGAGCCGGTTGTAAAGCTGTAGCCGCTTTGGGCGGTGACGGCGCGGATGCCGGGGATCTTGCTGACTCTTTCTTCCAGCTGACGGAGCACCTTGTCGGTGCGTTGCTTGGCGGTGGCCGTCCCCTCCATGGTAATCATGACGAAGAGGGCGCCCTTATCTTCCGTGGGAACGAACGAACTCTTGATCATGTCCGGAGCAAGGAAGTCCGTGAAGTGGAGCGAGGAGGAAGCGGCAGCGGTCGGCTGTCCGGGCATGGTTTGCTGTTGCTCGCCGTGCACGAGTTTGCGCCACCACGAGGGCGAACCGTCAAAGTAGATGTAGTTGCCCGCCAGCACGGCACCGAGGAGCAGCACTGTGAGCCATGCGTTGCGCACGAGGATGCCCGTGCCGAAGAGGTAAATCTTGCGCGCGAGATTCATGAAACCGTTGAACGGTGCGAAAAGCAGCGTGAAGAATTTGTTTTCTTTAGCATCTGCCGGCTTCAGAATGAGAGCGCAGAGGGCAGGGGAGAGGGTGAGAGCATTGAAGGTGGAGATGCAGAGAGCCACGCACATCGTCACGGAAAATTGAGTGTAGATCACCCCCACCATTCCGCCGTAGAAGGCAATCGGCACATAGACGGCGAGAGTCACCAGTGTGGTCGCTATGATGGCGCCGGTGATTTGGCGCATGCTCTTGAGAGTGGCTTCTTTCGGACTGAGCTTTTCCTCGTGGATGAGTCGCATGACGTTCTCCACGACAACGATGGCGTCGTCCACCAGCGAGCCGATCACCAGAATGAGACCGAACATCGTGAGCACATTGATGCTGTAGCCCAGCGCATACATCAGCATGAAGGCCCCCAGCA
>CANPXA010000029.1 GCA_947585525.1 uncultured Akkermansia sp.
ATTGCAACGGGAGAAAAAGCGACCAATTTGACGACATCGTTTCTCCGTGTGATGTGCCCTGCGAGGAGATCTTTGACGTCATTCTGAAACCGGAATGCAAGGCTGTGGAGATTTCCGTACGACAGCCGGATATCCCCGGAGTGGAACAGACACGAAAACTTCTCCATCGTCTGCATAATGGGAAAAGGGAAGGTATGAGAGATATCAGGGAAAAGATTTTTTACGATGAGTTGTGTAGCGCTGTCTTGAACTTTGCCCGCTGTTTGAAAGAGTACAAGAACGATAAGACTCCGGAGAATCGCGCTGAAGTCGTCGAGTTTTTGAAGATTGACCAACCTTTTCTTGCCGCCAAGATGAGTCTGCTTCGCAGCTGTTCTGACCTCTTTGAGGATTTTCAGCATGAAATGCTCTGGAATCGCGCGCCAGCGCGCGAATTTCCCCTATCGTAAATTTGTACATGGACACCGCCAGGTGTCTTCTTCTTTCTCCGTATCGTGGCTTGACAAGCGGGGAGGGGGTGAGTAGGATACCGGTATGCAACTCAATGAAGAAATTCTCAAGCAGCGGGGGTTGACGATTCCTGAGGCGCCCGCTCCGGTTGGTTCCTATGTTCAGTGCGTGCGTACCGGCAACCTTCTGCACCTTTCAGGAGGCATATCCGTCAACGGAGACCGGGCTTTCTACGGGAAGCTCGGCAAGGAACTCACGGTGGAGCAGGGGCAGCAGGCAGCGGTCACGGCCATCCTTAATCGCCTCGGCGTCATCCGCGCTGAACTCGGCGGCTTTGCTCCTCTCACTCGGATCGTAGCCGTCAACGGCTTTGTCAACTGCACACCGGATTTCACGGATCAGGCCAAGGTACTCAACGGAGCCTCCGATTTGCTCGTGGAGCTCTTCGGTCCCGTGGCGGCGCACTCTCGCTCGGCTGTCGGCGTGGTGAGTCTGCCCCTCGGGGTTGCCGTGGAAATCAACATGATCGTTGAGTTTGATCCCTCACTCCTCTGATTTTTTTGCGCGATGGCTACGGTGATTCTCGGCATTTGCGGCTCCATTGCTGCCTACAAGGCGGCAGACATCGCATCCCGTCTCGTCCAGAAGGGGCACGAGGTACACTGCGTGTGCACCCCGACTGCACTGCGCTTTGTCACTCCCCTCACGCTCATGACCCTCTCCCGCCACCCCGTCATCTCCTCCTTTGACGAGGAAACGTCGGGATGGGTGCCGCAGCACATTGCGCTCGCTCAGAAGGCGGATCTGTTCGCCGTGGCCCCTGCCAGCGCCCACACGATGGCCTGTTTCGCACGCGGGCTGGCTCCCAACGTGCTCACGAGTCTCTATCTGGCCAATCGTGCCCCCGTCCTCATCTTCCCTGCCATGAACACGCTCATGTGGGAACACCCCGCCACGCAGGAAAATGTACAAATTCTCACGCAACGGGGCGACCGCATCATCGGTCCGGCTGAGGAGGGCACACTGGCCTGCGGCTCCACGGGAAAGGGCAGGCTGCTGGAAGTGGACGCCATCGTTTCCCACATCTCCGCGCTACTCTGAAACGGGGCGGCGGGGGCGCCTGACGGCGCCCTATGTACGATTTACGATTTACGATTTACGATGTGAGGAATTCGTGCGCTGACGCGCGTTTCGGCGAAGCGGTAGCGGCGCGGAATCCTTCAATCGTTCAAAGCGGTCGACGACCCAGGTAGGGCTCAGCGTTGATGGGGCGGCGCTGAGTCAACACCCCGCATTGTTTCAAAATTCCGCTATGCTTCCGCTTTGACGCTTCGGTACCGCACTACCTCAGCGCCCTGCGGGCAAAAGCTGCGCTTTTGTCCAATCGTCCTGCCCGCCCGCTTCGCGTGCGCCCTGTACGGGGCCGTCGGACGCCTTGCATTTCCCGCGCGGAGCGCGCTAACATTCAAATCGTAAATCTGGCACCTCTAAAAACTCGTTTTTTAGATAGCGGGCAATCGATGGTGCGTATCCTCTTGGACATTTTTCCCATTTTTCTTCCTCAAAATCCTCCCATTTTCCCATTTTTCCCTTTTTTTGACTCCTTTCTCCGCAACTTTTTTTCTCTCGTTTTTCATCCTGGTAGTTTTTAGAGGTAGCAAAATCGTAAATAAGCAAACGCAGAATGCGTTTGCTCCGTTTAGGGGCTTGCTAAAGGGAAAGAAATCGTGTAAAATATTCGCACCTCGTGCGTAAACGGTATGTTATGCAGGGGTAGGTACGGCACGGAATGTGCTGTGCTGACCAAGGGGAGGAACGGTCGGTTCCGCTTCCCTGCGGCGCAGAATGGAACCGACACAGAAGTAATCGAACAAAAGAAGAAAATGAGTAGTTACAAAGTAGAGTGTGCCGTGGGAGCGGATCCCATCGTCATCGAAACAGGTAAGATAGCGAGGTTGGCGGACGGTGCTGTCACCGTCAGGTGCGGGGATACGGTTGTGCTGGTCACCGTGGTGAGCGCGACTAAGATCAAGGAGGGTCAGACCTTCTTTCCGCTATCGGTCGAGTACAAAGAGAAGGCAGCGGCGGCGGGGCTGTTCCCCGGTGGATATTTCAAGAGGGAGGGAAGGCCGACTGAAAAGGAGATATTAACCTGCCGCATGACGGACAGACCGCTGCGTCCGATGTTCCCGAAGGGGTATTTCTACGACACCCAGGTGATCACCCTGTTATTGGCGGCCGATGGGGAGCACGAGCCGGATATCCTGAGCATCAACGGAGCTTCCGCGGCGTGCGTCATCTCCGATCTCCCGTTTGCGGAACCCGTGGGCGCGGTACGCGTCGGGCGCATCAACGGAGAGTTTGTGATCAACCCGACCAACAAGCAGAGGTTGGAATCCGACCTTGATCTCGTGTATGCCGGGTCGAAGGACCAGGTGATCATGATTGAAGGCTCGGCGAAGGAATTGCCGGAGGAGGATTTCATCAAGGCGCTGCACGTGGCGCAGGAGAACGTGGCAAAGATTTGCGCGGCTCAGGAGGAGCTGCGAGCCCAGTGCGGCAAGCCGACGCGTGAGTACGAGCTCACGGTGGCGAAGCCGGAGCTGCTGGAGATCGGGTACCAGATAGCGGGCGACCGGATTGAGGACGCCATCTACGCACCGAACAAGATCCAACGGCAGAAGCAGGTGGGCGCCTTGCGCGACGAGGTGGAAGCCGCCATCAAGCAGGCTCATCCGGAGGCAACCGACTTTGATGTGGAGCAGGTGTTTGAGTACATCCAGAAGAAAGCCTTCCGTATCTCCATCATGGAGCACGACAAACGAGCGGATGGTCGCGGCATCAAGCAGCTGCGTCCGTTGTCCGCCGAGGTGAATGTGTTGCCGAACGTCGTGCATGGCTCGGCGTTGTTCTCACGCGGCGAAACCATGTCGCTGTGTCTGGCGACCCTGGCTCCGCTGGAGGAGAAGCAATACCTGGACAACTACACGGGATCCGTGGATGAGAAGCGGTTCATCCTGCACTACAACTTCCCGCCGTTCACGGTGGGTGAGACAGGACGCTTCGGGGGACAGAACCGGCGGGAGATCGGGCACGGCGCGCTTGCGGAGCGTTCGATTGCGCCTGTCATCCCGGCTGAGGATGACTTCCCGTACGCGATACGCGTTTCCTCCGAGATCATGGAGTCCAACGGATCCACCTCCATGGCATCCGTGTGTGCGGGGACGATGTCGCTGTTGGCGGCGGGCGTGCCGCTCAAGCGTCCGGTTTCCGGCATATCCGTCGGTTTGGTGACGGAGTTTGAGAACGCGGGCGACCGCGTGCCGAAGCGCTACAAGACGCTGCTGGACATCATCGGGTCGGAAGACTTCTACGGAGACATGGACTTCAAGCTGTGCGGATCTGCCGAGGGTGTGACGGGCTACCAGCTCGATCTGAAACTTCCGGGCATCCCGCTGGAGATTCTGGAGGATGCCATCCATCTGGCGAAGAAAGGGCGCATGGAGGTGCTGGACACCATGTGCGACTGCATACCTGCCCCGCAACCGCTCAGCCCGAAGGCTCCCCGCATAGAGACCACCACCATCCCGGCGGATCGTATCGGCGAGCTGATCGGACCCGGCGGGAAGAACATCAAGGCCCTGCAAGCTGAGACCGGCACCGACATCAACATCGAGGAGGACGGCTCCGTGCGCATCTACGGAAACCGTCAGGAAGGAGTGGAACGCGCTCTCTACCTCATCGGGCGTATGTTCAAGGAAATTGAGGTCGGCGAGACCTACGAGGGAAAGATTGTTTCCACGAAGGAGTTCGGCGCCTTCATGGAAGTGCTTCCCGGGAAGGACGGTCTCATCCACATCTCTGAGCTGGCGGAAGGACGCACGCAGAAAACCGAGGATGTGGTGAAGGTAGGCGACATCGTCACAGCCAAGTGCATCGGCATCGATGACAAGGGGCGCGTGAAAATGTCCATGCGCGCGGCCGCGAGAGATCGCAAGGCTCGCCAGGCGGAGCAACCGCATTAGGAAATGCGGTTGCCATGTACGATGTACGATTTACGATGTACGATTTGGATTTTAGCGCGCTTCGCGCGGAGCGCCTGGCGGCGCTTGTTTACGATTTACGAATTACACTTAGCATATGGATAAGGTGACGTTAGAAAAGCGAGCGCGGAAGTTTGGGAGTGCGGTGGCGAGGATGTGTCGGACGCGGCAGCTGCGGCATCCGGTGGATGAGGTTTTGGTGAAGCAACTGGTGCGTTGCGCTACGTCCGTGGCTGCTAACTACCGCGCCGCCTGCCACGGCAAGAGTCGCGCCGATTTCCACGCCAAGATCAAAATCTGTGAAGAGGAGGCCGATGAGTGCGAGTACTGGTTCGATTTGCTCGTGGATGTCGGTCTCCTCGACGAGGAAGAGGTCGCTCCCTTGCGCACGGAAGCTCACGAACTCGCTTCCATCCTCGCCGCGACGGCGAGGGCAACCCGCGGCACCTGAAGGTGCCGCGCGTTGCTATGTACGATGTACGATTTGGATTTTAGCGCGCTTCGCGCGGAGCGCCTGGCGGCGCTTGTTTACGATTTACGAATTACACTTAGCATATGGATAAGGTGACGTTAGAAAAGCGAGCGCGGAAGTTTGGGAGTGCGGTGGCGAGGATGTGTCGGACGCGGCAGCTGCGGCATCCGGTGGATGAGGTTTTGGTGAAGCAACTGGTGCGTTGCGCTACGTCCGTGGCTGCTAACTACCGCGCCGCCTGCCACGGCAAGAGTCGCGCCGATTTCCACGCCAAGATCAAAATCTGTGAAGAGGAGGCCGATGAGTGCGAGTACTGGTTCGATTTGCTCGTGGATGTCGGTCTCCTCGGCGAGGAAGAGGTCGCTCCCTTGCGCACGGAAGCTCACGAACTCGCTTCTATCCTCGCCGCTACGGCGAGGGCAACCCGCGGCACCTGAAGGTGCCGCGCGTTGCTATGTACGATGTACGATTTACGATTTGGAAAGTTCGCGCGCTGCGCGCGGGGAAGCGGAGCGAAAGCGCAGCGGAATTTTCGGGAATGGGCGTAAAGGATAGCCATCAGGCGCCTTGGTTCATCGTCCATGCGAGCGAGGTTAAGATGGGGTCGGGGAAAATTTTATTAGGAGAGAGTGATTTTTTAGTTGCATTGGCTCGCAATCTGGTATAAAAAGAGTACTGTACATCTCCAAACTACTCCGGCAATGTGGAAAATTATTACCATTCTCTCTCTCGTCGTGTTGGCTGCAGGTGCGTTCGTGTTTTACAAAACACACACGGGGATTGCGTCGGCCAGCGGTGAATTGACGGCGCTTCAGGCACAGTTTGACAGCGCGGCGGCAAAGAACAAAGAGATCTTTGTGGACAAGGTCATAGCAGCGTACGCCAAGTTGCGTGGCGAATGGCTCAAGCAGAGAAAAGAGGAAGTTGTACTCCAGAAAACGAAATTGGAGGAAGAAATTGCCGGCTACAAGAGTGAGATCGAGAGACTCTCTCAGGAGTACCAGAGCATGGGTGGTGAGACTGAGGAGAACAAGAAGAAGATGCAGGAGTTGTTGGAGGCGATGGTGAGCAACGAAACCCTCGCCAAGGCGTTGAGCGACGCGGCGGAGAAGGATGGCTTGGAGGTGGAACCCATGGATCCGTCCGATCCCGGAGCACTGGACGCACTGGCGGCCAACCTGCAGATGCTGGAGAAGAAGAAGCTGGAACTGGCCGAAGACAACACACGCAAGGAAGCGGCTATCGGTGTGCTGACCAAGCAAAAGGAAGACTTGGAGCAACAGATCCAAGCAGCGGATGCTCTGGCGAAAGAGAGACAGGCGCGCGTCTCCCCGAAGGAGTTGAACGCGCAGGTCGTCATTGCCGATCCTTCGTGGGATTACGTCATCATCAACGCCGGGATGAACGACGGCGTGATCATCGGTTCTCGTCTGGCGGCGATGCGTGGGGACAAGAAGATATGCGAGATGAACGTGACTGTTGTGGAGGGAAGTCGCTCCAGCTGTGACATCATCTATGACACCCTGACGACGGGCGAAGCCGTGAAGCAGGGCGACCGAGTCATTTCTGTCCGTGAACCCGAGAAAGAAGATTAATCAACGACCAAACTTATTCCAACTGAATATGAAAATCGTGACATACATTTTGCTGGGATTGGTGGTAGTAGCCGGGATATTCGGTTGCCACTATGCATCGTCGCAGAGTAAGACCTTGCAGGTGTTGGTGAGTGCCACCAGGGGATTGGGAGAAGAGGAAACGGGCATGGCAGCGGCCAACAAGGGACTTCTTGCGGAGGCGGCTACCGTGGCTAAGACCCGTGCGGACGCCCTCAAGGAGAATGAGAGTTCGCAGGCCGAGGCACAGAAAGCCTTAGAGGATATGGAAGCCGTGAAGCATGTGGCGGAGGAAGATAAGGCGGAGATGGAGACGTACCAGAGCCGCATTGCGGAAGCGGAGACCAATCGCGAGGGGTTGACCAACGAGAGAGAAAGGATACGCGAACAGATTCGGAACATACCGGGCTTGGAGAATGCAGATTTGGAAGATGCGCTGGACATCCTGAACAGCAAGGTCACTTCGGGCACCGAGGAGTATGCTAAGTTGGCTGAAGAGAGCGGAACCTTCCAGACGAAGTATGACGAGCTGAAGGAGGAGGTGAGTGCGCGCACAACGGAACTGGAGGGCAAGAACAAGGTGAACGAGCAGTTCATGGAGCGCTACCGTCAGAACGGGGAAGAGTTCGTCGTGGCGGCTGTTGATCCGCAATGGCACTTTGTTGTGTTCCACGCCGGGGAGAACAGCGGGCTCTTCGCGGGAGACAAGACTCAGCTACTTTTACAGCGCAACGGGATATCGATCACCACCTTGCGTGTCGTGAGCGTGAGTGGAGGACAGATCGTGGCGGAGTATGACGAGAAATCGCTACCGCGCGGACTGGTTCCGGAGGTGGGCGACCAAATATTCCGCAAAGAGCCGCTGGGATCCTGAGGACGGGGTCGTTGCCCGGATGGAGAAGAAGCGAGTTTTTTATGCAAAATTTTATGACCGGTGTCAGGAGAGGGGTAATTTTTTTGATGGCTGTGGGACTCCTTGCGGAGGTTTCCTGCGAGAATTCCGTGCCGCCTGTGCCGCCGTCCGGTCGCAAGGTGGTGGAGCCACGGGGAAGTTCGGACGTGACTAAACCGTGGAATCACACGACGGAACGGGAGGGAGAGGCTATACTCGGACCCTTGAGCAATATGCGCCGCTGAGGGTAGATTGATGGTTGCAGCCCCGGCGGGGTCGAGTTTTCCCATGCGAAGGGTTCAAAGAGCGGAGATTGTGGCGGAGGAGCTGGAGCGAGCCCTGCCGAATCCGCAGGTTCCCCTGCAGCATAGGGATGCCTTCACTCTGTTGGTGGCGGTCATGCTGTCTGCCAGATGCACGGACGCACGCGTGAATATGGTAACCCCGGCGCTGTTTCGGGTGGCGCCGGATGCTGCCAGTTTGGCGCAGATGAAACCCGAAGCTGTGCGCAAAATCATAGCTACCTGCGGTCTGTCCGACTCCAAGGCGGAACATTTGGTGCAGATGGCAAGATTGCTTGTGGAGCATTATGACGGGGAAGTGCCGCGCACATTCGAACAGCTGGAAGCCCTCCCGGGAGTGGGACACAAGACGGCGAGCGTCGTGATGAACCAAGCGTTTGGCTTTCCCGCTTTTCCTGTGGACACTCATATCTTTCGATTGGCGCGCAGGTGGGGATTGAGCAAAGCCGGGAGTGTCGAGGGAGTAGAGGCGGATTTGAAGGCGCTCTATCCGCGGGAGCGTTGGGGTAAGATGCATCTCCAAATCGTGCTTTGGGGACGCGAGTTTTGTCCGGCTCGCGGATGCAATCCCGAATGCGCCATCTGCCGGCGGCTGAGAATAAAACAGTGAGCGACGAAGGCGCTCATGGACGAATTACGAATTACGAATTACGAATTACGAATTACGAATTACGAATTACGAATTACGAATTACGAATTACGAATTGCCTGCTCGCGCGCTGACGCGCGGAGATGCGAAGCGAATGCGCAGCGGAATTTTCGGGATCGTTGCGTGAGGGGTAGCTAGAAGGCGGCGGGAGGAGCCGGCACCCGACGGTCCCGAGTAGGGCGCACGCGAAGCGAGCGGTAAAAGCGATTGAACATAAGCGCATCTTTTGCCCGCAGGGCTCAACGCCGCTGGGGCGGCGTTGAGTCAAGATAGCATCGCATGGTTCCGGACGCTTTCCTTGGAGCATCCTTCCGTGATTTCACCTACCACCGATACCTACTCATCGCAGATCCCGCGCCAACGGCGCGCGAATCCTTCACATCGCACATCGTACATCGTACATAACCAATGAGTTATGTTACATCGATCACCGATAACCGCCTGTTGTAATCGCGTTTTTCTTGGGACGGATGTGGGACTTGTGTGAAATTTTTGAAGAATGCAAAAAATTGTGATTGCCAAGGGGGATAAAATCGTGTAGAATACTGCGCCGCCGGTCGGAGAGATCTTTCCGGTTGAAGCAGAAACAAACCGAAGAGACGCAAGATGAACATACTCGACAAGATTGAGAAAGAGCAAGTGAAGAGTGATGTGACTTCCTTCAACGTGGGAGATACGGTGAAGGTGCATTGCCGAGTGATTGAGGGCGGGAAGGAGCGAGTGCAGATTTTTCAGGGAATTGTGATCGGGAAGAGAGGTTCCGGAGTGAACGAGGCATTTACGGTGCGTAAGGTATCATACGGAGAGGGAGTGGAGAGATCATTCCCGTTGCACAGCCCGAAAATTGCCAAGATTGAAGTTGCGAGCCGGGGCAAGGTGCGCCGCGCCAAACTGCATTACCTGCGCAACCGCGTGGGCAAGGAGGCCGTCACGGTGAAGGCCGCCCGTTGAGGTAGCGGGGGGTAGAGGCTGACCTCCTTTCATGCGGGGAGGAGCTGATGGGGATTCCCGGGGGCAGGTGAGAAAAAATTTTCTTAAGGGAGGACCGAGGAGAGAAGCTGTCCGTAGGGAAGAGCTGCGGAGAGGTCGGGGGTGCAGACGAAGCATGATTTGACTCAACGATGTCGGAAAAATGGAAGCGTCTTGGGAAGCTCTGCCGGGTCATGCTGGCGGGGGCTTTTCTTTTGTGTGCGTTTGCCGCAGGAAATGATGTCGGCACGCTGCGCATCGCATCCCTTCATCCGTTGCTCAGCGACATGGCGCGTCGGCTGGGCGGGGAGCAGGTTGAGGTGGTGGATTTGTTTCCGGAGACGGGAGATTTGCATGAATTTTCGCCGACCGGCGAGTCGGTGGCATCGGCTGCCGGGAGCAGGCTGCTGCTTGCCTGTGGCAAAGGAGTGGAACCCTATTTGGATTCTCTTCGGCAAGCGATGGGGAGCGGCGTGCGTGTGGTGGAGTTGGGGGCGGACATCCCGGATGTCATGGTACCCGACTCGAATGTGCCCGACCCTCATTGGTGGAACTCTCCAGCCAACATGAAACGGGCCTCCATCGTCCTCGCGGATGCCCTGAAAACCCTGCTGCCGCAGGATGTCGCCGAGATTGAACGACGTCAGGCGGACTACGCGCAGAGCATGGATGCCCTCTCCCGCGCGGCAGCTTTGAGACTTTCGCGTATTCCGTTGTCGAAGCGCACCCTCGTCACCTCTCACGCCGCCATGTGTCACTTTTGCGCCGAGTTCCGGATGCGTCCCCTGGCCGCTCAGGGAGTGGCGAGGGAGAGCGGAGGGGACACGGCACGGGTGGCGCAGCTCCTCAAGGAACTGCGTGCCGCGGGGGTGCCTACCCTGTTTGCCGAATGGAGGGAAGCCCCGCAGTATCTGGAACACCTGGCGGAGCAGGTGGGCGCCAGAGTGGAGAGGATCTGCATGGACGGGGTTGCCTTGGGAATTCCGGATTACGAGGGAATGTTTTTACGAAACCTGCAGACTATTTGCAACGGGCTTGCCGGGTATGGGACGGACGAAAGAAACGAACGCGCTCAATCAAAATGAAATCGCCGATAGCCACCGCCTTGTTTTGTCTGTTGCTCATCCTCCTTGCCGGAGTGCCTCTGCTGGTATTTTCTTCGCCTCATCACGGGGAAGCCGGAAGGCTTGTCCCCGCCGGGGAACAGACAACGACGCAGAACGAGGAACTCTGCGATATCCCGCTGCTGGTGCGCTACACAGACTCTCCCGTACAGATTCGCATCCTGCACATGGGAGAGGAACTCTGCTGCATCGATTCACCGGGAGATGTCGGCAGGTGGCAGGGAAAAATTCGTCTGCCGAAGGTGCATTCCGGCGGCGTCATGGAGCTGGAGGTCAGCGCCCTCTGGTCCGATTCCTGCATCGCCAACCGAGCCATCACCCTGGAGCTCTCCCCTCCCTCCCTCCCCACCGCGCGCGACACCGCTTGGACGGATCCGGGAGCGAAGGAGCTGCATAACCTCTTCATTTTTCGATGGTGAATCATGACGACCACATCTGTTGGGCCACGCCGGCTCCTCACCACTGTGAGCACGAGCTCTCCGTGAGTCGGCTCTGTGCGGGGTATCCCGGCGGTGTCCACGCCTTGGAAGACATCTCCTTTGTGGCTCACTGCGGGCAGACCCTTGCGCTGATGGGACCGAACGGGGCTGGAAAATCCACCCTGCTCGGCGTGCTGGCAGGTCTGTTGCCGCAGCAATCCGGAACCGCCCTCTGGAACGGACAGCCTCTCTCGACCGTGCGCAGGGAGGTTGCTTGGCTTCCTCAGCGCAGTGAGATTGATTGGTCGTTCCCCATCACCGTGCGTCAACTTGTCGAGATGGGACGTTATCCCTCTTTGGGTCCGTGGAGAAAACCGGATTCCCATGATGAACACATCGTGCAAAAGGCATTGGAAACTTTGCAGCTCACGGAGCTCCAAAATCGACAAATCGGATGCCTCTCCGGCGGTCAGCAACAGCGCGCCTTTCTCGCTCGCGCTCTCGCACAGGAGGCTCACATCCTCCTGCTTGACGAGCCGTACACCGGGCTGGATCTTCCGGGGGCAGAGGCTCTCGGAGAACTGTTGGGCAGTCTGGCTCGGGAGGGAAGGCTCGTCATCGCGTCCTACCACGATGTGAATTCAGCGGCGCGCTACTTTGATCTGGCGCTCCTCATGCGCGGCGGAGTCGTGGCCTTCGGTGACTGCGAGACCGTTCTTACTCCCGCCAACCTCGCCGCCGCATACTCTCTCCCATCCACTTCTACCCAACAAGCGCGATGAACGACCTCTTCCAATTCCTCGGCGAACCACTGGCTCAGCGCAGCCTTTGGGCGTGCGCCGTGGTGGGCTTCACGGATGGCTTTCTGAGCGCCCTCGTGCTGTTGAGGCGTTCTTCGCTTCAGATAGGCACCATCTCCTGCGCCCTGTTGCCGGGGATCGCTTTGGGCATCTTGCTTTTCGGACTCGGGCACTGGAGCGTGCTCACCGGCGCAGTTCTTGCCGGTCTTCTGGTCGGTCTCAGCTCGCTCTTCGTCGCCCGCTCCACTCGCATCCTGCACCAGGATGTCGCACTCTCCGTCATCCATTCTGTAGCTTTCGCCGCCGGTTATATCGTCCTCATGCATCTCGGTCTTCAGCAAAAGGTGGATGATTGGCTCTTCGGCAACATCATGAGCATGGGCGACACCGACCTTCGGATCGCTTACTTCACCGGGGCGCTCGCCATTCTTCTCATCACCCTCTTTTGGCGTCCCTTGCTCATCTTCCTCTTCGACGCGCGCGCGGCCGCTGCCCAGGGGCTTCCCACGCGCTCGCTCAGCTACGGCATCTTCGCACTCATCATCCTCGCCCTCGTCTCCTCCCTTCAAGCCGTCGGAGCCTTTCTCACTCTCGGTCTCCTCGTTGCTCCGGCTGCCGCCGTGCGGCTCCTCTCCGACCGCGCCGAGACTCTTTTTTGGGGCGGTGCCATCATCGGTTCTTCCTGTAGTGTCCTCGCATTTTTTCTCTCCTTTCTCCTCGGTTGGCACCTCGGAGCCTCCATCATCCTCTTGCTCGGCGTTGTCTTCCTCGTTTCCTTCCTCATCTCTCGAAGAAAAAGATAGCCGGGGGGCGCCTGGGGGCGCCCTAAGTCAACTATAATAATTAAGGTTGGCGAATTTTTATTTTACGCTAAGAAAGGTCAGCATAGCTCCGCTTATGG
>CANPXA010000030.1 GCA_947585525.1 uncultured Akkermansia sp.
AACTCGTAAATAGGTGCCGTTAGGCACCCAGCGCCGCCCCGCCGCTTTCTCGTTAACGACACGCGTTGCTTAAAAATTCCGCTGCGCATTCGCTTCGCCAAATTGCGCCGACGGCGCGGAATTTTCCAAATCGTACATCGTAAATCGTACATCGTAAATAGGCTACGGAATCAGCTTCGTCAGAAGCTGATTCTGTAGCCCAGGTTTGCGTCGAAGCTGGTTTGGTGTTCGCGCAGTTCCACCGAGCCGTCGATGAACAGACTGCCCGCCTGCGAGCCGAGCGGTATCGTCAGCCCAATTCCTGCCTCGATCCCTATGGCTCCCACCTCCGCGCTCTCCACCTCTCCTCTCGACTTGCTGCCGATCAGCGCGTTGTTCACCGTTCCCGACCGGTCTCCCAGGTCTCCCTTCACCAGCAACCGTCCCTCCAGCACCGAGTAACGGTTCCACGCGTTCTGTCCCACCACCGCCTGCATCCTCGCACCTGCTCCCAGTGTCACCACCGTGTAATCCATGTCGTCCACCGTCAGCCCGGCGTCGCTGTTCTTCTCCGTGTACCCGTTGATCCCCACGTGCCTCACCTCCACGTTGACCACCGGCTGGATCGCCAGCGTCCCCGCCTTGTTCAGCAGCTTCGTGTAGCCCAACTCATACATCGCTCCCACCGCGTAGCCATCCGTGTCCCCCTTCGTCCTGTAGGTCGCGCTGCCCGCCGTCACCGTGCGCTTCAGCGTGATGTCCGCCAAACCTCCGCTCACCACGAACGTATGCGTCCACGGTCCGCTCGCCGTCTTCACAAACCCCGTCACGTACGCCGTATCCATGTCTCCCTTGCCCACGTCTGCGCTGTCCGTCTTGAGGTCGCCGTACATCGCCGTGAGCGCCAGCCCCACCGTCGTGCGCGGCGAGACATCCATATCCGCCCCCACCGTGCCGCCCCAGCTGTTGAGCGTGTAGCCCGGGGCGAAGCCATCGGCATCCAGCTTGCGGTACGCGCCCTCGGCATTGAGCCAGGCGTGCAGGAGCGGGAAGACGTCATAGCTGTCGTAGCGTTGCTCGCTGACCATCGTCGTGCGGTTGCGAATCGCCGTCAACTGGCGGTGCATATCCTCCGCCATCGCCGGCGCGAGCACCGACGTGGAAGAACCCGCCACCGCTGCGAGAGCCTTCTCCAACCCCGCCTTGTCGCCTCCATCGTACAGACCGATGAGCGCGTTGGCCATCCTCGCGTAATCCGATGCCGGGTTTGAGAGTACATCGATGAGCGCACCGAAGCTGTCCTTCTCCTTGAGCGAATCCCAGACCATCGTGGCACCCGCTTGCGCGTTCTTGCTCATGTTGGGCAGCTCGCGCTCGAATTTGTTCTCCTCCGCCGTCCTGGTGGTGACTGTGATTTCACCGGTGTCTTCGTTCACTCCCACCTCACGCTCCTTGAGGAAGTTGCCCGCTCCTGTGAACATGACGTGATCTTTGATGGAATCTTGCAGATATTCATCAACGGTGATACCTGTTCCTATCGTCCCGTTTTCCACGTTGCCATCACTGTTGAAAGTCAGCGTACCCGTGTCGTCCACTCGAGTGATATTTCCGGTCACCGAGCTCCCGTCAATCGACCTCTCCCCAAAGTCCACCGCCATGCTGCCGTTGCCCAGGTCGATATCACCCAGAGTCAGCCGGTCGCTTCCATCGCCTTTCTTCCTGCTCACGTCCACAATCAAACTCGCTCCGTCTCCCAGGCTCACATTCCAGGCCGCGCCGTCCACACTCTCCACGTTGTCCAGCGTGAACTTCCTCATGTCCTCCACCTGCAGCGTGCCGGCATTAAAGGCTCCCTCACTCATCCCCATGGCGCCGGAGAACGAGCCTCCGCCCACCGTCAAGGCGCCGCTCATGCCGCCCGTCTCCGGATCGGTGGCATCGCCATTGCTCCTGAGTGTGCCGTTGCCATCCAATCGGGTCACGCTGCCTCCACCCTTGCCCACATCCAGCACGGTCTGTTCACCATCGAGCTTCACGCCCAGACCTGTAAGCTGCTCATCCTCGCCACGGAGCGTCAGTCCCGCACCGGTCACGTTTCCCTCCTCGTCCATCGTCTCCGCGAGCGTGAGGGTTCCGCTTCCATCGCCCGTGATGTTCGTGCTTTCCAGCGTGCTCTCCCCGGTGAGGACCAAGTTCGCGCCTTCGTTGATCGCCACCTCGTTGCCATCACTTGACTCCGCATCTTCCGACTCAATCATCCTACCAATTGTCGTCTCACCGCCACCTCCGAGTTTCAGTCCACGCTTCTCGCCCTCCGCGGCATCCGTTCCGTAACTGAACACCAGCTCGTCCAACCTGTTCTCCGCGCCGTTGAGCACGAGCGCACCTTCCGTGAGGATCGTGGCGTTTCCTGCGACGGTGTAGTTGCCGCCCACAATGAGCGACCCCTTGCCCGATTTTTCAATTTGCACGTTGTAGGACGTGATGCTTCCCGCAAAGAGCGTGTCCTGACCGGTGGCTTCTTCTTTCATTTCCTCCATGAGACGATCATCATCCACCGGATTCAACGTGTTATCCAAAATCACCTTTCGCTCGATTCCTTCATCTCCGGAATGAAGCGTCAGAGATGAGCCTGCTCCGCCCACGAGGTTGTGCAGGATGAGGCCACCCGCCTCCTGTTCGGCATTTGTTGCTCCGTTTTCCTCAGTGACCTCCCCGGTGATCGTTACAGTCAAGCTCTGTCCATTGTCCAGAACGGTGGCTTTCTTGTCGGCGAGCACACCATATCCGTTCGGATTCTCCGCATCGCCTTCTCCGCCGATCGTTGACGAATCGCTCCAACTCGGTTCATCCGTCACAAAATAGACGTCCTTCTCAATGAGCTGACCGGTGAGTACGAGGTCCCCCCCATCGACCGTCAGACGATCCAATCCCAAGGAGGACAGCAGCGATGCCATCCCTCCGCTCGTGTACATCAACTCATCCAGCACTCTCTTTTCAATCTCCAGCGTGCCGTCTTTCAGCACGTGCAGGCGCGTCTCCTCCCCGCCGTTCAGGGCATCTTTGAGTGCCTTGAAGAATGCATTGTTGTTAAAATCAAGCGCCATGCCTTCCGCATTGCTGACCGTGATCTTCGCGGAGCTTCCCTCATCGCTCTCGATGAGGTAGGTATCCCCGTTAACCGTGCGCCCCGACGACGTAACCGGCCTGTCTGAACTCATGTTCTCTTCGGTGAAAGCGAGCGAGAGTTGTTTGTCTCCCGACGCCTCATAGATTCCGGTGAGACCGGTGAGCTGTCCATGCTGGTTGATCGTAATGCCGTCCAGACTCGACGCATCCATTCCATTCACATCGACAACGCCGCCATTCTCGCCCATAGCCGCTGTTGTGTCCACATACACCTTGGCGCCACCTTTGGCAGTGATGCCTCCCTCAGCAGTCAGCTCAACATTTCGTAACGAGATACCGCCCGCTCCCTTCACAGAGGCGCCTGCCCACTTAGCTTGCACCCCCGCCTGCCCAAGCTCTATTTTTGAATCGGCATCTTGCGCTTCCAAGCCACCGGACGACGTGTTTTCCCCGGTGAGCACGAGCCTGCCCTTGCCCTCCTTCACCACGTCCGCCGTACCGGATACCACGCCGCTCAGTGTGGTCTCCTCGGAAACAAAATGATAGCTCCCCGCACCGCCTAAGTCGATCATGATGATTTCATCGCTTCCCGAAAGCGTCCACGTGGCGCCCTCATCCGCCGTGTCCAGCGAACCCCGGTAGTTTGCGAGGCTCCCGGATATCACTCCGCCTGCTCCCTCGGCGGCGGTGAGCTTGGCATCCTCTTCGGATGCGAGATCTCCCGCCAACTCCACCTGACCGGCCACCTTGGATTCCGTCCCGCTTACGGTGACGCCTCCCCGTCCCACCTTCACCGTTGCATCGCTGCCCGTTCCTTCGACCGTACCGCCGGAGAGCGTCAGTTGCGTTCCTTCATCGCCGAATGATCCGCTTTCCTCCCCCTCCAGGGTGGCGCCGCTACCCACCTCGATGCCCGCCACGGTATTGTTCGACCCGCCCAGCGTGACCTCACCTCCGGTAATCCTCAGCGTACCCGCGCCGGAGACCGCTCCCGTCAGCACGGTTGAGCCGTCCACCTTCAGCGTCAGACTTCCCTCGTTCACGATAAGCTCACCTCCGTGTTCCGTTCCACTGTCCTGCCAAACCATGGTGAAGTCACCGCTCCCGCCTTTCTCTACACCGTTCTCCAGACCGACTTTCACGCCTCCCTGGGCTTGCTGCTTAGCATCGCCCCAGCTCAGACCGCTCGTTTCCACATTCAACCGCAGCATGCCGGAACTTTCCTCGTCCACCTTGTCGTTCAAACCGTCCGCAGCGCCGGCACCGTCTCCAATGGAGAGTTCTCCGCCGTTGAATTCGATCTTGCCATCGTTGCCCATAGTGACGTTGGCATCCAGGAACAAGTCTCCCTCCAACACAATGCCCTGCTCAAAGGAGCTCTCCACCTGCATGTTGAGACTCGCTCCTTCCGATACCGTCAACTTCCCGCTCGAGACCAGTCTGTCGGCATCTCCGTCACCCGCGACAAAAGTGTAACTGCCGCTCTTCACCATCACATCACCCGGCCTCACCTCTCCCTCAAGAACCACCTCGGTGTTACGTGCCGAATCCGTAAAGATCACGACATCGCCCTCCTTCGGTACATGGCCGTTCTCCCAGTCTCCGTCGGCAGACCACGTGTTGCCCTCATCACCGCTCCAAACTGAGCCTGATATCTGCGAGAAAGTCAACATACCCGTATCGTCCAAATTCCACTCCCAGGTGTCCCCTGCCCCCTCTACCTCGATGGTGAAGAAGTCCTGCCATGTCTTGCCTTCGGTTGCGAGAGAACCCCAGAGTGTTGCAAAGCTCTCAGCATGGAAAAGCCGGTATTCCATCTTGCTTCCGTCCGCATTCCACTCGCCATACCCTTTCAGCGTGATGCCGAGTTTGCCGTTTTCTCCCAAGGTCAACCCTGTGAAATCCAAATTTTCGCCCCCCTCAACCATGGTGAGCGTCAGCGAACCACCGCCCGCACTCGCATCCAGTGTCGTCCCCCTCAACGTACCGCTGCCCACCTCCAGTTTCGCCCCATGGCCCAAGGTCAGCGAGGTGAGGGCGTCGCCCCTGAACTCATTCACCTTGAGTGTTCCGCCTGAAATCTCGAGGTTCAATGCAGCTTGCACGACAAAGGCCCCGCTCAACGTACCCCCTTGCGTCAACTCAAGTTTTCCGTCCGCGTTGCCCCATACCTTGAGATTGGCTCCCTCCACTTTTCCTACGGTGAGAGCGCCTCCCAACAGAGCAATGCGAGCTCCTCCCGTGTAACTGCCGTCAGGACCGCTCCTGCCGACATAGAGTGTACCCGTCGTTGAAAACAGGTTGGCTCCGGAACCGTGATGGTACACGCAGAAGGAGTAGCAGTCATTGGTCGAGGAACTCTCCCACGTCGGCGTGTTCAAATGAAGGTCGAGATCCGTGTACGAGGCGTTCACCTCAGTGGAACCTCCCTTTCCGACGTGCAGACGCACGTGGTCCCCGTCAATGTACAACCCTGTCACGCCATCGAGCACGGCCGGCGTCCACAACTCGGCGGTGCCGTGGAGCTGCCCGGACCCCCTCGTACAAGTCAACAGCAGACTCTTCGCCCCGATTGCCTCCCCACCAAGTCCCATGACGGTACTGTTGTTGAAATCCAACCACAGGTTGCCATTCATCTCCTCGGCGTTGAACTTGAACTGGCACGCTGCGTAACTCGCCATCTCAACCGTGAATTTTTTGTTTCCGGTCAGATTTTTGATGTCGTTCCGCTGAGTCGTTACAACCGGCATCATGTCATCGTAATTCAGCCCGGTATAATCACTGTGTGATACTCCCGGCGTGGAGTTCCATGTGAGATACCCCTCCTCGTCGAGTCCGAGATTCTCGTAATTCGCGGACGCTTCCCTTCCATCGACGGTGAATCTGATGTACTGCGCCCAATTCACGACATCATCCCAGCCACGAAAGAGCCGCCATCCTCCGCTGCCTGCCTCAGACAACAATGCGCCGGACAGGTCGATCGTGAGCAAGTTCCCTTCATTCTTTGTGAGTGAACCGCTGCCATCCAGCGTTATCGTGAGCCTGCTGCCGAGGTCGAGCTGAGCCCCTTCTCCCCAGGAAAAGCTTCCCGTCAGGGTGAGGCCTTCCCCTCGGGCAATGCTCACCGTCGCATGGTTCCCCAGCGTGAGGGCCGTGAGATTTGCGGTGAGTTCTCCATGAAAGTTCACGACCGCATGATCACCCAGAACGAGCTTGTGTCCGTTCATCGTTGTCGCTCCAAGAAAGGTAACGCTCCCCTCTGCAACCTTGAAGTTTTTCTGAATATCCGCCGTCCCCGTGAAGGTGAGGTCTCCGGATCCGGCTTTGCCGTATCCCAGCTCTCCCGCTAAGTCTTGAAGACCGAATTGGTACTCGTTCACGAATTCCGTCCAGCTCTTTTCTCCTTCCCTGACGAGAAGCACATAGACGGAGGCAGAACCGAAAGCGTAGATGTTGGAGGCAGGCGAATCGGCAATCATGCTGCCCTCGAGAATCAGATCTCCGCCTATTTGAAGTTCACCCCATTGCGTCAGCGACAAGTCACCGTGAATATACCCTCCTTTTTCTAAGATTAAATCGCTCGCCGCGCTGTTATCACCGATCCAACTCAGGGAAGCCAGATCAACCTCTCCCTTTATCGCAACCTTTGTCTCTCCGCTTTGAGCCGTCAATGTGAGGCCCCCACTCGCTTTCTTCAATCCGGTTTCTAACGTGATATCCTCGTTAATGGCAACGGAAACCTCTTGCTCACCCGCCAACTCAAGCAGGGCTCCGGTGGCTGAATCAACCACGGAAAGGTTTTTCACCAGGGAAAGAAAGTTCGCAGCATCGCTGAAGGTGTAGATGAGGGTCGAGTCCGACTCCATCTGCACCCCCGACCTCTCCCCAAATGTCCATGTTCCCCCGACGTTCAGCTGACTGCCCGTCCTCACGAGGACAGATGCGCTCTCGCCAAGAATGACCCCACCCTTAACTTCCACTCCCCCGTCTCCGCCGATAGCAAGTTTCGTACGTTCCCCCACTCTCAAGGTTCCCTCCACCGTGAGGGAATGACCCGCCGCCGCCACAAACGCCCACGCCTGTCCGCCACCTTTCACCTCGACGGATGAGGCTCTCACCGTCCCGGAGATGGTCACTTCTTCCCCCGAGCCATCATCAAAGATCGCCTTCGTCTGCCCCTGGTTATCCCACGCGGAGGCTCCGTCTTCTCCCCATCCCGTGCCACCTCCGGCATTCCATGTGTTTTCTGCACCTTGCGTGTACCATGTCATTTCCGAAGGAATGGGAGTTTCTCCCCACGTGAGGCGCCCGTTCTCATCAATCTGCAAGTTTGCGTAGCTACCCCCCAGCTCCTGACCGTCCACCTTCAGGATAAAGTAGTCGGAGAGATCGCTGTCCCAGTCGAAGAGGTCGTAACCGCTCCCAACGGCTGCCAGGAAGGACGACGACAAGTCAAGTGTCAATTGATGACCATCGAACTGACCGCCGTTGAGCACGGACAGACCGGTGAGGTCGATCCTGAGGCCCGATGATGAACTCGATATCTTCACCGTCGTCCTATCCGTCCATCCCCATGAGCCGCCCACCTTCACCGTGTGCGTACCCCCCAGCTCCAACGTTCCCCCATCGAGCGTCAATCCCCCTGCAAAGGTGTAGCCCTCTGCGCTGTCCTGCAGCTTCAATGTGCCACCTCCCGTCAGTTTGAACGCTTGTGTGATTTCGGCGCCCTCAGTGAAGCTCTTGGTTGCTCCGCCGACCACTTTCAAGCCGACGCCGATGCCTTCGTCGAGCGTTACCCCGTTTGCGGTTTGGTACAAGGCGAAGAAGTCGCTCAGCGTGGTCGAGTCGCTCCCCCCCGTCCCGGACATCAAAATGTACACGGTCTTACCGACGCCTTCTTTCCGCTGAATGGCGCCTCTGCCGGAGCTGGCTAATTCGGTCGCTGAATTGTCATAATCGCAAAAACCTATCTCGCCGACCACCAGGTCCTCTGCAAGTTTCAGAACATTGGTCTTGTCGGAGTTAGAAAACCTGATGCCTCCCAATTCATTGCCCTTCCCGTCCACCGTCAAGGTCGTATCCATGATGTAGAGTTCTCCCGCTCCGGTCAACGCCCCGTGAATCTGAGCATTCGCGGATCTCGTGAGACGCAGCACGCCACCCTCAATCCGGACATCGCCCCAAATGGTGATCTCTCCCTGGGCAATGCTTTGGTGATGGCTCCCTTTCTTCACCAAGTTGATGCGATGCCCCTCATCGCCCATAGTCAACCCGCCCCAGAGCATCACCTCGTTCGAACTCTGATCCTCGCAGATGGTGAAATCAATCGCCTGCTCCGCCTCGGAAAGGATGGTGTACTTCGTCCCTGTGTTCGGGTTACTCCCACTCCACGCACCTCCGGAAATTCCTCTCTTGGTCGTAAAAGACCCGCCGAGTTTCAATTGAGAATTCGCGTTGAGGTTGAGCTCTCCTCCTATGCTTCCTCCTTCCTTCAAGGTCATCTCCCCCGCCAGGTTGACCCTCACGGCAAGCCCTCCCGTTCCCGCCTGCGTCAGGCTCTTGAGGATGCCTCCTTGAGTAAACGCAAGTGTGATATCCCCACTGCCGTCTATGATGAGGGCGCCCTCTTCTCCGCTGACTCTCTCGATCGTTGCGTTGCCTCCGAGTTTCAGGGTACCCCCTGCTTCAGTTACAGCCAAGTTCTTGATCGTGGCGGCAGGCAGGTTGAGCTGTCCCCCCGCAAGCTGCAATGTTCCGTCGCCGGAATAGCTGCCACCCACCTCAAGAGTGACGTTGCTTCCGATCGACAGGGTCGCGCCGGCTCCGACGTCCAGTGCCCCTGTCACAGTGGCGGTTTGAGCTCCGCTCGCCGTGAAGTTGTAGATTGCTGAGCCGGTGATGGACAGGGAATTCATTGTCGCGCCCTCGGCAACGGTTACCGCAACGCTTCCTTCCTGCGCCTCGAGATGGACGTTCTTTTCTCCGATCCAACTCTCGTTTCCGCTCGTGCCGGGAGAAGTACTCCATGCGCTGCCTCCCTCCCCCAGCGTCAACTCATGGTGACTGCCCGCCCCTTGCCCCCAGTAGAGGTCATTCAGGTAGGGGGCCCGAGTCCACTCGAGTTTGCCTGTCGATGGATCGAGGGTGACCTGGTCATTCAGATCCACATCACCTCCTTCACCGCCCCAGAAGCTGATCCTGTCCATCAACGCCTCGAGCCAGCTTGTGAAACTCTCGCCGTAGAAAATCGTCAACCCGTCGGCATGCCCCGTCTTCCATTCTTCGCTCCAATCCGTCAGCACGATCTTCAGGGAACCGCTTTGGTCAATCGTCAGGCTGCCGAAATCTAAAAAGCCTCCCGTGAAGTTCTCGCCCACGGTGAGTTTGACCGTCCCAGTGCCGGCGCCGACAGAGAAGGTGTTTGCCTTCAGCTTCGCTCCGGAGCCCAGCGTGATGGCCGTGTCGGAGCCCATCGTGATCGTGCCTTTGAATCCGAGCGCATCCGTTCCACCAGTCAGGATGAGTCCGGCATTCGCGAGCAACTCAAGTGAAGCGGAGCCACTCAGTTTGTCCACGACGGTGAATTGACTGTCGTCGATCTTCAAGGTTCCGGCTGTTACCTTCAGGTTCTGGATGTTCCAGTGGGTGCCGTTGGAGGCGCCCTCTGTTTCCTTGAGGGTGAGCGCTCCTTCGCCTCTTTTCTCCAGACCGACGTTATCAAAGGTCAGAGAACCTTTGGAGGCCGTGCCGTTATCGTAGTGCCAGGAAACCGTCTTCTCCTCGGCAAAATCCAACACGAGATTCACCGCCGCATCACCGGCGTGAGCCGCATCGCGCGCAAACTTGATGAAGCGGTTGGAGGAAGCGTCGCTAAAGTGCCAATCATGCAGGATCAAATCGGCTCCCAAATTCAAAGTCACTCCCCAACTGACGTCGAGATTTGCCAACTCGCCTCCCTTGTTCAAGTTGATGCTGCAGGAGGTGAGAATGCCTCCGTTCCCATATCCTTTCAGCACTCCTGAAGTCCCCCCGTTGAGCGCCTCCGCAAAGGTGTAAACGTGGTTCTGCGTAACCTCCAACGTTCCGTCCAGAGTCGTCTCCCCGGCTACTTCCAATCCCGTATTGACCTTGACCTCCGCTCCGCCACCGATGGAGAGAGCGCCGGTCGCGGATATCTTTGTGCCGCCGCTGAACGTGTATTTTGCGTTCTCTTTGACCGTGATGTTCTGTGCGCTCACCTCGCCGGTTATCGTGACCGTTGCCGCGGTCAAGTCCGCTCCTGTGGCGGAGAAGGTGATGTCCCTGCCTGCCGTCTGCTGCCCCACTCCTGCAAAATTGTCGGCGCTCCATGTCCCGGACCCGATGGACCATGTGAGACCTGTCCCGGTTCTCGAAAGTTGAAGATGTCCGTTTTCGTCAATCGATGCCGTGTAGTTCTCCTCTTCATCCCCCAGGTCAAGAGTGAAATAGTGTTCCCATCCTCCGGCCGAAGCCATGGCCGCTCGAAGCACAGACCAGGTGTCCGCCGCAAAGAGCTCGTAGTCGGTCGCGCCGGCGATGTTCACCAAATTCAGGGTCAATTTTCCGTCGCCCGAAAGGGTGATTCCCGAGATTGAAAGCTTGCCTCCCGACCCTCCCGCAGCCAAGTCGATGACGAGCTTCGCCCCGGCTGAACCGATTGAAACGTTCGTTGCCGTCAACGTACTCCTCCCTATGTTCCACGAAGAGCTGTCTTTCATCGTGAGCGTATGAATCGTGCCCGTGATAGCACCGCTTGTCCTCAACTCGCCGCCGAGCGTGAACCCCGTGGATTCACCGGTGAACTCGAGCTTGCACTCAAGATGCCCCCCGTTCTCCAGCTCAAGCGTGCCGCCGCTCACAAGAAGTTTTAATTCATCAGCGCTCTTGCTGGCCGAATTGGAGGCTGAGTAAATGTCCGTCGTGATGCTCCCAAAAATCCCTCCCTGCTTCAATTCCAAGGTGCCAGCAGTCCCGTTATAACCCACAAAGTGCAGAGTCTGTCCGCTCGCCTGTGCAGCGCCACCGAAGGAAAGGGTGCTGCCCTCGCACACAACAATCTGCGTCTCCCCGAGCAACTTGAGGTACCCCGTCGTCGAAAGACTCTTTTCGAGAGCCAACGGCGTTGCATTGAAGACGTTGCTCCAGTACGCCCCCGTGCCGCTCCCGAGATGAAAGTTCGCAGTGAGTCCTGTGAGAGCGGTCCGATTGACCCAGAATTGCGCGCCTCCATAGACGTAGATGTCCTTGATGGCCGCATTGACCTCTCCGACGTTGAAACGGGCATTGGCGGCATCCATATACACCGCGTTGAAGGCTCCCCTCAGGTTGATCCCCAGCCACGTCGTACCTACCCCCGTCAGGTAGATGTTCGGCGTGTCCGAGGTGGCGTTGAAGGTGCCGTATCCGTTCGGATCCGCCGAGAGACCGCCGAAGGTGTATTTCGTATTCCCCGAGGCATCATAAGATTGGTCTCTCGTGCTTGACGTGATGCTCTGATCCGTCCAATCCATGATCGAGTCCGCCGGATTGGAGACGGAGGCGCTTACTTGTTGCCCTGTGGCGAGGATGACAGCCCCGATGCCTGAGACGGAGGCAACAGTGGTCGAAATGGTAGCGGCAGATGACGCCACGATGGCAAGGCATACCAGTAACGCCTTGCGAAGACATAGAGGAAGATGAAGTTTCATCGCTGTGGAAGGATTGTGCTTGGAACGAACGGTTTTGACTCCCCAAATCAGATTCCTCCGACACCGATTTTCTGCCACGACCACCAACAACAGATTTGAGGATTCTCACAGTATATCTCTTTTCAAATCCGATGCTCATTTCTGTTTTTCTTGTTAATTTATTATCAATAATAAAGGATAATGGACCTCAAAATAACAACACCTGATTTTTGCCATTTTATCGAACCGTTATCCCCGGGATTTGAAAAAAATGAGGGGCAAGTAAAGTTTTTTCTTGTACATCGCTTTTGAAAAGAGATATACAGCCTCCAAGCTCAAAAATAGAATATAATACTATCTCAACTCTTTTGTATTCAATGTTGTACAATAAAATAACAGGGCTCTGAACCACCTCTAACACTTCTCAAAAATTTTTCCAAAAATTCGAAAATTCCTCCTAACTTATACGTTGTAAAACACACATGACAAAACTTTTAGATGCAACTATACGAGGCACGGGAATTTTTTTTACATTTGGGGTTGACAGAGCGCCTATTTTTTGCTAAATTACCCTTGTTCCTACCGAAATAGTAGGAATTAAAAAAACACAAAGGAGACCCAAATCATGAGTAAGAAATATCGATTTGAAACCCTGCAGGTGCATGTGGGGCAAGAGCAGGCGGATCCGACGACGGAC
>CANPXA010000031.1 GCA_947585525.1 uncultured Akkermansia sp.
ACCACATCCCCGGTGCACTGCACACCGACACTCCAACCGTGTCCGGCAAGACCCTCGGCGAACAGTTGAACGGTCTTTCCACCAAGGATCCCGCCGTCATCCGCACCGTGGACAACGCCTACTCAAAGGACGGTGGGCTGGCCGTGCTCTTCGGCAATTTGGCGGAGCAGGGGGGCATCGTGAAAAAGGCGGGTGTGCTGCCGGAAATGATGGTGCACCGCGGTCCCGCCGTCATCTTCGAGAGCCAGGAGGAGGCCTGTGCCGGCATTCTGGCGGACAAGGTGAAGCCCGGAGATGTCGTCGTCATCCGCAACGAAGGTCCCAAGGGCGGTCCCGGTATGCAGGAAATGCTCGCCCCAACCAGCTACATCATGGGCAAGGGTCTCGGCAATTCCGTCGCCCTCATCACGGACGGCCGTTTCTCCGGCGCTACTCACGGGGCCTGCATCGGTCACGTCTCCCCGGAGGCGGCGGAGGGGGGCCTCATCGGTCTGCTCAAGGATGGAGACATCATCTCGATCGACATCCCGTCGCGTACGCTCTCGGTCGAGCTCAGCGAGCAGGAGATCGCGGAGCGACGCAAAAACTGGAAGCCAACCATGCAGGAAATTCCCAGCCGTTGGTTGAAGAGATACCGCAAGCTGGCAACAAACGCGAGCAAGGGAGCTGTCCTGGAAGCCTGACCATCATCAACCATGAGTGATACGACAGAGACAACGATAGAGAGCCGTAACCCCTTGGTGCGCTATTTTTCTGAGTTCGGGGTGCTGAAGGAGTGCGGCGTCAATTTCTGGCTGACGAATTTCATTCAATTCTTTGACGGGCTGGCGTACTTCACGATCATCATCGTGTTTGCCTTGTTCCTGAAGGACTACTGCGGATTCCGGGACGCGGATGCGCCGTACTGGGTGGGGATGTACACCTTATTTCTCTCCCTGTTCGTCTTTGCCGTGGGGACGATATGCGACATCATCGGTTTGAAGCGCACCTACCTCGTAGGTTTCAGCATGCTCATCTTTGGGAGGTTGGTCTTGGGACTGGGTTCCGACTTCGGTATGCGTGTGCTGGATCTGTCGCAGGACAATTCCCGCTACATCGTCATAGCCGGCATCGCCATCATGAGCTTCGGCTCCGCCTTCATGAGCCCGTGCATCTCTACCTCTATCCGGCGCTTCACCACCCTGCGCGCGCGCCCGACCGGTTTTAACTTCTACTACCTCTTCATGAATATCGGGGCCCTTCTGGCCGGTGTCGCTATCGTGGACCCGATCCGCAGGTGGCTCCCCGGTCCGGAAGGCTTGCAAATGGTGGTGAACTTCGGCACCTGCTGCGAGATTGTCGCCTTCACCTTCACGCGTTTCATCAATGAAAACTTTTATGCCGTGCCGGAGGAAAAGATCACGACATCGAAAGCCTCCTCACGCCGTCCTCTCCAACTCATCGGCGAGGTGATCCGGGAGCGTCCCTTCCAGAAGTTGCTCATCTTCCTGGTGCTCACGTTGGGGGTGCGTCTCGTCTTTACCCTCCAGTTCATGATCATGCCGCAGTACTACACGCGCACCATCGGGGACGATTTTCAGCTCGGCTTCATGAACTCGCTCAACCCCTTTATCATCATCACCGGTCTCATCGTCATCATCCCCGTGCTCAAGTATTTCTCCACGGTGAAGCTCATGATCTGGGGTATGTCCATCTCGGCTCTCTCGCTCATCCTTATGGCGATCCCGCCGGAGTGCTACTTCATTTTCCCGGGTATCGACACGGTCAGTCAGGCGTACTTTGTCGCCATCTTCTTGCAGATTGTCATCTTCGCGTTTGGTGAGTTGCTCTTCAGCCCGCGCTTCACCGAGTACGTCGCACGCGTGGCTCCCAAGGACAAGGTGGCTTCCTACATGTCGCTCGCCGGACTTCCGATGTTCATCGCCAAGCCGGTGAACGGCGTTGTGGGCGGGCTTCTGGTGTCCTACATGTGCTATGACGGCATTGCCGCCAAGATCGACACCGGGCACGTGAGCTTCTGGTGCTCGCCGGAGTTCATGTGGACCATCTATCTCATCATGGCGGTCATCTCCCCGCTGGCCATCATCCTGACCAAGGGTATGTTCGTCTCCGATCATCCGGAGGAGGATGCCCCCACGGAGGAAACTGACAACTCTGAACCCCTCCCTCAGGAAGCATAAGCAACAGCAGATTTTTATGGATACACCTACAAAAGATGGAAACGAGAAGCGGACCATCCACTGGGGCCCGATCATCACGGATATGCTCATCCTCATGGGCGTTATGGGTGTGCTCGGTTTCCTGAGCAATCTCGTCATGGTCGCTTTTGAGACCACAACCCCCACCGATTCTCTCGTCTCCCTCATCCGCAAGGAGGATATCAAGGATGGACAGGACGCGCCCTACGCGCGCGAGCTAGAGAAGGTTGTGAAGGAAAATCCTGATTTCATCAACACTCGCGACAACACAGGACGCACCCCGCTCATGTGGACCGTGTATGTGAACTTCAACGATCCTGTCGAGACACAAAAAAAGGACGGCAAGCGTCTCTTTTACCTGAACTCTCTATTGAACACCCCCGGCATTCAAGTGAATGAACGGGACAACGATGGCTTCACGGCTCTTCATTGGGCTGCCTGGAGCGGAATGCCTGCCTGCGTGGAGCGCCTTGTACAAGCCGGTGTGGACATCAATGCCGGTGAAAACTCCGGCTACACGCCGCTCATGCTCGCCGCTATGCGCGGCAACGCCGAGACGGTTCAGACTCTCCTTCGCCTTGGAGCCGACCCCGCTCGGATGCGCCACAACGGCGATACGGCCGCGACCCTCGCCAAAAGTCACGCAGAAGCCTATCACAAACGCTCGGCATTCGTTTACACTCTCCTCTACTCGGAGCACCGTGATACCGCTTACCGAAAGGTCTGTGAGCTGCTTGACAAGGCAGGGCAAACGCATTAGGAAATGCGTTTGCCTATTTACGATTTACGATGTTGCAAAGCATTCAAGACGGCATGGCGTAACTCCCGCCGCTTTCCTTGCAGTTCCAACCCGTGATTTCATTTACCACCTTCGCATTCGCTCCGCTAGATTGCGCCAACGGCGCGGAATTTTCCAATTCGTAATTCGTAATTCGTAATTCGTAAATTGCCTGTTGGGGTCGCGTTTTTCTTGGGACGGATGTGTTCGGTACCATACTACCTCAGCGCAACCAGGCAAGGAATTCCTTGTTGCCTTCCATGCCGGTGATCGGGGAGGGGGCAACTCCCATCCACGTCCGATGAAGTTCCTCGGTAACAAAGGAGCGAATTTTCTCAACGGCTCTCTCGTGAAGAGCGGGGTCGCGTACAATGCCTCCGGCGCCGATATCCTCCGGTTGCAGTTCAAATTGCGGCTTCACCAGCACGAGTAAATCGCCGTCCTCCTCCAGGCAGCCGTACGCAGCGGGGAGGATCTTCGTGAGGGAGATAAACGAGACGTCGCTCACAATGAGCTGCACCTTCTCCCCCAGATCCTCCGGCTTGAGATAGCGCGCGTTGAATTGCTCGCGAACGATGACCCTCGGATCATTGCGCAGTTTCCATACGAGCTGATTGGTGCCCACATCGATGGCGTGTACCCGCAGAGCCCCGTGCTGCAGCAAACAATCGGTGAATCCCCCCGTGGATGACCCTATGTCCAGGCACACCTTGCCCTCCGGTGAGACGGGAAAGGCCTCCAGCGCTCCCTCGAGCTTGAGGCCGCCACGGCTCACATATTTGGGGGGCGTTTTGACGGCAAGGGGCAGGGCAGCATCCACTTTGGTGCCGGGCTTCGTGACGACCTGTCCTCCCACAGAGACCTCTCCCGCCAGGATGAGACGTTGAGCCTGTTCTCGAGAGGCGGTCAATCCCGCCGTGTGTACCAAGACATCTAGTCGTTGCTTTTGAGTCATGCAGCGGGTATCCTCTTGAGGCAAAGATTCCCACGCGTTGCCCGCATGAGCCTTCGTCAGTCAAATTTTCCTCCAACTCCTCAGGAAGCGGGAACCGGGGGCAGGGCGCTACTGTTGAGCGGAGCTATAGGAAGTCTCCGGCGCGGTCGATTGGAGGGAACAGGCTGCGGTGCAACGAATGCAGGGGCTCCGTTTCTGATAACCGTTGGCGTAGTGCCTCGGCGCGGAGCAGCCTTCGGTACCACAGGAGTCTGATAGGGCGAGGAGAAGACCACAGAATGAGGTCCACGGTTTGTCACGGGCTCCGGCTCTTCTACGGGAACGGGTTTTACAGGAGGAGGAGCCACGACGGCAACGCGCTTAGGCGCAGGCGGAGGGACAGCGATGGCACTCTCGGCAACCGGTGCCTTGATGCGGTGGATCATCGGCGCTTTGCGCACCTCTTCTCCTCTCGGAGTCGTAGCAACCTGCACCGGTTGAGGACGGTGTGCAACCTCTACCACTCGTACCGGCACCGGTCGGGGAGCAGGGGCCGTTGCTACCGGACGAAGATCGGACCGCCGGTGAATGGTCGCCGTAGATGAACGAGGCTGGATGCGTCGCGGGGATGCCTTCGGTACTGCGACTACAGCAGGTTGCTCCACCGGGGCGAGAGGCGGCGCAACGGGCTTGGGCTCGACGGGCAGGGCGGTTGGGACAGGATGAGATACCTCCCGCGGTGCAAGCGGCGCTACTCGCATCCTGGGACGCGCCGGTGCCGGAGGCTCAGCAACGGGAGCCGGTTGGGCAACGGGTTTTGCCTTCGGTTGAACGAGGGGACTCTCCCGGCGCTCGGGAACAGGATCGGGGCGAAACGGTGCCGGAGGCTCAGCAATGGGAGCCGGTTGTGCAACGGGTTTTGCCTTCGGTTGAACGAGGGGACTCTCCCGGCGCTCGGGAGCAGGGTCGGGGCGAAACGGTGCAGCTGTTGCATTCAGAAGGACGGGGTGGCGTCGGGGTTGCTGAACCGCAGGACGAACAGGCTGCTGTGGAACAGGCTGCGTCACGTTCGGAGCAGGCGCAGGATGCGCGATCCGGTGCACTCGAACGCCGGAGGAAGAGGCCCCGGCAATTTCGAGAGACAAACTCACTGCCAGTAGTACAGATAGGATGGTGGTGCGCATAGAGGTTTGATGAATTAAGGTGTTGTTAAAGTGGGATAGGTCTGCAAAAAACTGCTCGCGGCATACAGGACGATGAGAGGAGTCATGAGAAGAAATACGGGATCCTTGAGGGCAGGGACCCCCACCGCATCCGGTCGTACGCTGGCAATGCCCACCACGATGAATCCTAGCCAGCTGAAGGCGTACAGGTTACCCCATGTCGGACTGTCCGCAAAGAGTCGTGAGCCCGTCTGTTCGGCGATGTAGTAGATGCAATAAGGCAGAACGGAGAGAAGAGAAAACTCTGCACGCAGGATCTGCCGCCTGTACAAACGCAGCCAAACAACGCCCCATGCTACGACGCACAACGCTCCCACCGCGACAATCATGGCGCTCCCGGTCACGCTGCGTAGCAATCCTCCGCAGCTCAGCAGGACGAAGAGCGGGGTCGCAACGTAAATGTACGGTAGCCGGTTCATTGTTCGCTCTTCTATCCCTCCCAGTGCCATCTGCGCTCGACCTTTACCTCGGCATTCAAACTCTGCATGGCAGGACTTGAAACACAGCAACGCTCCAGTTCCTCCGCATACGGATTTCCCTCCGCCAGCGGGACGTAAATGTCGATTCCAATTTTCGCTATCCGACGCGGATTCGCCGCCATCTCCTTCACCACTTCCATCCTCAACCCTCTCAAATCCAGTCCATGCTCCTGCGCATAAATCCCCATGATCGTCGTCATACACGCCGCCGTCGCCACGCACATCAAATCCGTCGGAGAAAAGGACTCTCCCTTGCCGTGATTATCCACGGGCGCATCCGTACTCACCACCGCGCCGGATGGACCGTGTTCCAGCCGACAGTGCAGTCCTCCCTCATACTCAAGTGTGCATTTTACCATATCGTATCCTCATGTTACGCCCCTCGTGCGCGCGCGTCAAGTTCTAAGTTCCTTTTCTTCTTCGTTTTTCTTCCTTTTTCTCCGTCTCCGTTTCCTCGAGCTCTCGCCGCACAATGGACCTCTCCGGTAGGGAAGTTTATTCCTTTCGCCCTTTATTCTAAGCCTTTTAGTTTGATTTCTGACTTCGCATAATATATGTAATGCAAAATAAAGTAAGCTTAAAATGGGAGCTTGAAACGAGACAGACCATTGACGATTCAGCAAAACGGCGGGTCCAGCATGGCGTAACTCCGGACGCTTTCTAGTCAACAACCAGCATTGTTTTCAAAATTCCGCTGCGCATTCGCTCCGCATAACCGCGCTACGCGCGCGAATTTTTCAAATCGTAAATCGTAAATCGTAAATAGGCAAACGCATTTCCTAATGCGTTTGCCCCGGTTTTCCTGGATTCAAACTTGATATTACGGAGCGGCGTGGTAGAATAAGGCTACGGGCATGAGCATGGTGACATCAGAACACTTGTATAAGGCATTTGGACGATTCATGGCGGTAAGGGACGTCTGTTTCAGCGTGGAACGCGGGGAGATCGTCGGTTTTCTGGGACCGAACGGAGCCGGAAAGACGACGACGATGAAGATGCTCACGGGGTACTTGCCCCCGACGGCAGGTACTGCGAGCATCGCCGGACACGACATCATGGAGGAGCCGCTTGAGGCGCGGAGGCACATGGGCTATATGCCGGAGAATGTGCCGTTGTACGATGAGATGCGCGTTTACGAGTACCTTTCCTATCGTGCCCGCATCAAGGGTCTGTACGGGAGTTTCGTACGAAAGCAGGTAGGATTCGTGATCGATCGCTGTGGTTTGGAACCCAAGCGCAAGGACATGATCCGCACCCTTTCCAAAGGTTATCGTCAGAGGGTCGGTTTGGCAGATGCCTTGCTGGGCGAACCGGAGCTGCTGATTCTCGACGAGCCCACTAATGGATTGGATCCGAACCAAATTCGCCAGATACGCGAGCTGATCCGTTCCCTCGCGGCGGAACACACCGTCATTCTGTCCACCCACATTCTCAGCGAGGTGGAGATGATTTGCAACAAGGTCATCATCATCGACAACGGCGCCATCAAAGCAGCCGATACTCCTGAAAAATTGACGGGCGGTCTGCGCGCGGCCGGACGCGTCTCTGTCGAGTACAAGGGCGATCTTGACCCCGTCATGAAGGAACTCAGCCTTATCCCTTCCGTCAAAAAAATCATCTACG
This sequence comes from uncultured Akkermansia sp., assembly GCA_947585525.1. GTDB lineage: Bacteria > Verrucomicrobiota > Verrucomicrobiia > Verrucomicrobiales > Akkermansiaceae > Akkermansia. Next base: position 7,236 of record CANPXA010000031.1, read on the forward strand.
AAGGACTCCTGCCCGGTGGCTGGCAACGTCTCATCGTTCGCGCCGAACCAGGAACCGATACGCGTGAAAAGATCGCAGCCGTCATCAACCGCCTCGGCTACCCCGTGCGCCACCTCTACCGTCACATTCCCAGCCTTGAGGACGTCTTTGTCGAAATGACCCGTCACGATTAACCCCCTGCCCCTTATGCCCCAAGAAGAACCGCTTCATTCCACCATCCGCCGCCGCAACAGTTGGTTGGCTACCTTCAAGACGCTCTATTTTCGTGAATTGCGCGTTTACTTGTGCACGCCATTCGGCTGGGTGATTCTGGCGTGCACGATGGCGTTGCTGGGGTTCTGCCTCCAAGCCGTCCTGCAAATCATGTCCAAGGCCACCGGCGAGGGTGTGATGTACTATATGCTCAACAACATCAACTTCTGGTTCTACTTCATCTTTATCTTCCCTCTCATCACGATGCGAAGTCTCGCGGAGGAAGAACGCCAAGGCACGCTGGAGGGTCTGCTCACTGCCCCGGTCACAACCACACAAGTCATTCTCGGCAAATATTTTGCCTCCTACACTTTCTACCTGATTCTCTGGACTCCTCTCCTCCTCTATCCGTGGATGAGCCATCTGGCCAATGTTTACACCAACTGCCGCTATGGCATCATCGCCGAGGGAGAAATCACTTACCTCATGGCAGATTGGATCGGTCCGTACTGCATCCTGGCTCTCATGGGCACGCTTTTTGTGGCGGTGGGGTTGCTCTGCTCCGCCATGACGCGCAGCCAAATCATCGCCGGCATCCTCTGCACGAGCTTCATGATCTCGTTTTACTTCCTGGGACGCGTCACGGAACTCTGGGGCGAGTTCCCCGCAGCTCCCATTTTCCACTATATGTCCTGCACGGAGCAAGTGAGCTCGTTTTCACGCGGCCTGCTTGACTCACGCCCTGCCGTTCTCTACCTCAGTCTGGCCGTTCTCACCCTCGCCCTGGTCAAGCGCGTCGTTGACCACCGACGTTGGACGCGCTGACGGTTCCCCTGCCCAACCTCATCCCTTCTTCTATCATCGACTATGAGCAGCTCCCCTCTATCAGAAATCAACCCGGCCGCCCGGCGTCCTAAAGGCTCGCCCTTGGCTTGGTTGAATTTGTTTCTCCTCAGCCTCATCGTTTTAGCGTGCAACTACGTCGGTTGCCATGAATACGTGCGGAAAGATCTCACGGAAGAAGAACGCTACACGATCTCCGAACGCACCGTCAATGTCCTCACCGGCGCGCGCATCCGCAACCGTGAAACACCGGTGAAAATCATCTTCGCCTTCAAACGCTCAACGACCAACTACCCCCGGATGCGCAGCCTCCTGGAGGAATACGTCCGCTACGGTAAAGGCAAAATTGAGCTGGAATGCTTCGACCCCATCCGCCAGCCCAATCGTGCCCGCGAGATCTCCCAAATCTACGGGGTCGATTTTAAACAAGATCTCTGCGTCATTGATGCCCGCAAAGATACCTCCGCCCCACTGAAAACGTTTGAAGAAGAAAAAAGCGATCGAAAACACGTCCGCATCCGTCCCGGCACCTCCTTCGTCAAATACGAAACCCTCCCCGATGAATCCCGCCGCGCCGTCGCTCTCATGATGGATGAGGTGGTCTGCTCGGCCATCACAGAAGCCGTTGAGGGCGATATGCGTCACATGTACGTTGTGGAGGGCAAGGGCGGGGTTTCGCGCGATGACCAAACGCTGCTGGAAAACATCGGACGTATCGTTTCTTCGCTCAACATCCAACTCTCCTGGATCAACCTCTCCGGTCTGGAAACCTTGCCGAGCAACGCCGAGGGTCTCATCATCATCTCTCCTCAAGTCGATTTCACCGACGATGAGCTCCGAGTCGTTCGTGAATTCTGGGAAAGGGAGAGCGGCCGCCGCGCCCTCTTCGTGGCTCTGGATCCAACCAACACCAAGCTCCCGCGCTTCTACCGCTTCCTCCGCGAGCAGGGAATTCGCCCCAATTCCGACCGCGTCCTCCTGCGCGACCGTAAACGCGCCTACTACGACATCTCTGCCGTCTTCCCCAAGGGGCTTTCCTGCACAAAAACCTTCTGGAACAGCACCACTCACATCGAGGGTCAATCCATGTCCTTCACTCTGGAGCACGGCGATGAAAATGAAGCCTCTCTGCGTAGGCTCTTCACCTACCCGTTGCTCATGACCACGGCGGATTACTACGGCGAGACTCGGCAGGAACTCGACCCCTTCTTCGATCCGCGAGAGGATAAAGCAGGTCCTCTCTGTCTGGCGGCGGCGGTTACAAAAGGATCCCCCCGTTCGGTGAACGATATGTCCACTCTCCTCGTCCTCGGCAATACGGATATCCTCCAGCGCTCAAACGCCCGTACCGAACAGCAGGATTACCTGCACACCCTCTGGGCCTGGATGTGCAATCGCCCCGATTACGGCGGCAAGAGCGCAAATCAGGATCTCACGATGAAGATCGACCTTAATCGTCATTCCCGCCATGCTCTGGAGTACCTCACGCTCCTCCTCATGCCTCTCTTTGCGCTGCTCATCGCGCTGATGATCTGGCAATCCCGGCGCCATTAACCATTCTCCATCCCACTTCGACACTGAGTCCCCATGCGGAAGCTTCTTCCAACGATCATCCTGTTCCTCGTCACGTTGCTGGCGTTCGCGGCGGCAGGTCTCTTGTTCGTAGAAGGGAGCCTGGCGCGTCTTACCGGCTGGTACCATTTCCGTCCCGGTATGTCCCTCTTCCCTCGGGAAAATCTCAACGAACTCAATCATGTCTCATGGATTCGCATCGCAGATCTCCACGACAGCATCACATGCGACCGAGCAGAGGACGGTTCTTGGTGGATCGTCTCTCCCTTCCGTGACCGGATGTCCGCTCAGGCGGTTCAGGCCATCCTTTCTTTCACCGCCAACGCCCGTCTGGTGGATTCCCTCCCCCTCAACAACACCACCCGCGCCAGTCTCCGCGAGTTCGGTGTCGAAACCTCCCCCCATGCCATCACTCTCAAGATTCGCACGGGAAAGGACGACATGAGCACGGTCGCCCGTTTCACTCTCGGAAGCGCTTCCCCCTGGTTCGCCGAGTCCGAGGACGGAGAGAACCTACTCCCGACTACTTACCTGCGGACGGATTTTTACGGAAGAGACAAACGCATCCACGTCGTGAGCGGCAACATACTTCCCCTCTTTAAAAATGGTCTGCAGGGTCTGCGCGAACCATGCCCGCTCCCCATCGACCCGGACTCCCTGCTCTCCCTGCAAATTCGCCACGTGTCCTCCCCCTCTGCGGCGAAGAATGACAGTCCCCCGCTCATCATCTCGCGCGACAGTCCCCAGTCTCCGTGGACTATTCACTCCCCTGCCCTCTGTGAAACCGACCAGGATGCCATCGATTCTCTCATCTCCGACCTCACCAAGCTCAAGGCTATACGCATCGAGGAAGCCTCTTCCGTCCAATTGCCGGACAAACCCGACATCGAGCTGACTCTCTCCACGGAAGACGGACAGAAACGTCGCCTCTCCCTCTACCCTCCCTTTGCCTCTCCTTCGGACGGACAAATGATCTGCTACGCCACTGTAAGCGATCGCCCGGTGGTCTTTACTCTCCCGGTGGAGCCGCGAATGCGCCGCAGTGGAGGGTACGCCAACATCGTGAACGCCATGCTCTCCCTCCCCATCCTTCCGGAGGACACGCAGAGCCGCATCCGCAGCGCCATGAATACCGTTTATCTGAAGGATGTCCCCATGGAGCTTGACTCGCTCCGTTCACGCCACTTCTCCAACCTCAGCGCCAAGGATATTGACAAACTGGTTCTTCGCTCGCGTTATGCCCCTTATCCCCTGATGCTGCGCCGCATTCCCGGCGATTCGGAAAGCCAGGTGGACGACGTGTGGATGTTCTCCGCTGAGGGTAGAAAGTTCACCGAGGCGGATGAGGAAGCGGCCAACACTCTCCTCAATAGCCTCAGTTCCGTCCCTGTCTCTTCGTTCGTGTATGACATCGCTCCCCGGGAGGATGCGGCAGAGGTCATCCGACGTTACGGGCTCCATGCGCCGGACTATATGCTCATCGTCCAACCTCGCGAGTGTGCAGCCCGAGCCGTCCTGTTCGGGGAGGATATGCCGCTCGTGCGGGATCGCGCCCCGAGGATCTTCGTGATGAAACGCTTCAGGGACGCAGAGGGCTCCTGCTGGATCGGAATGGAACAGAACGGTCTCTCCATCTACCGTCTCAGTCCCAAAATGATGAAGCTCTTCTCCCTCTCCTCCCTCCACTGGAAGAAGAAAAACCTCGTCCAATTCCCCATTTCCTCGCTGCGCTCTCTCACCCTCTCCTACCAAGCCGCCCCCCTCGAACTCCATTACGACTACATCGGCGAAGAATGGACCGGCAAGCTCGGCGAGGAAGATGTCTCCCCCCGCATCAACCCCCACCGCACCAATTATTACGTGCGCCACCTCCAGAACATCCGTGTGAAGCAATGGCTCAGCCCGGACGATGAAGAGGCTCTCTCTGCCCTCGCCAAGCCGGTCTTTTCCGTCAAGCTTGAGCTTGAACTCGTGGATTACTCCGACGTTGAAGAAATCGTTCTCGACCATTCTCAAGACCTCCCCCAAGATACCTCCTCCCTCAAGAACGAGGAGGAGGTGCGCCGTATGCTCACCGAAAAAGACCAGACGGATGAGGCGTTCCGCTACATTGCTCTCGGTGAGAGAAAAACGCAGAAACGGACGGTGACGATCGAGATCGCTCCGGCTCCGCTGGACTCCGACAAGCCGTTCTTCTACGGTCGCATCCGCGAGGACGGCAGCCTCTTTATCCTCTCCTTCGATGACGCCCAGGGGCTGGACGGCCAGCTGCTCGATCGCTGAGCACAAGATGTTCCTTCCTCTCCCTCTCGCCACTAACCCCGCCATGCGCAGCACTCGGAAACTCCTCTACGCCTGCTTTTTCTGCTCCGTTGCGGCTGTGTTCGGTCTGATTCTGTATTACCCGACGGAGCCTCCCCCCTGTGGCGCCGTTCCGAGCGAGCGACAACTTGCCTGGCTGCGCATGGAATGGTACGCCTTTGTT